>NZ_JAAHHM010000197.1:0-9479 GCF_010692445.1 Moorena sp. SIO3E8
TTACTGAATTTTCCACCAATGCTCTTGAACAAAAGTTTTAAAGATAGAACACAAAATAGCTAGGGGATTCCTAATTAAGAAAATATATTTGGCATCAGGGAAGGTTCTGTATAGCTCAGGAATAATATAATAATATCTTGGAGTTTTATCTAAAAAAAAATTTTTGTCCGATCCCCGAAGCAATCCTTCATATAAATTCAAAGACATTTGTCGTACTGCTTGAAAATAAGCATCTTCACCTTCGGGATGTAAGTTCAAGAAGCTATCGAGTGCTTTCTTACTATTCTGAACGCTGTATTCAGCTTGATATCCATCCCCGCGCAGTGCATAAAGAGGATGTAGCATAATCCAAGGTTCAGACACAGTATAAATTTCTCGATGGGTTCCTAAAATACGCTGAGTCAGGGTAGAACCAGCACGAGGCTGAGAAATCAGAAATATTAAATTTTTCTGGGAAAAGGCAGCCATTGAACAAACCTCGAACATTACAACAAAATGGCTTTGTTACATAAGTTAAGCTGTTCAGCATTTAGATTGGGATACCTAAATTGCTCAAAGGTAACTTCGGATCAACGGATCTGGGAACAGGTAAAAACCAATTTAAATGCGCATCAGCTTATATCCCCTAGCCGCTCTCAAATCAGTATATCTCCTAGGCGCTCTCAACAATCTACAATAATCCTAAACAATCTAGGATTATCTGTTTTGTTCATGCTTCAAGATGGAGAGTTGGGATCATCCACTCCACAAGCTGGCACGGGTAAGCTACCCGTCATCGCTGCTAAATTAATAGCCGCGTTTAAGTCAGGATCCTGAGGGGTTGACATGAGCCCTAAAAAGATTATTATATCAGGCTTTAAGCCAATTAGCTCAGGGAAGATACAGTCTGAAATTAACCCTCGTTGGACTTGGAGATCTAAAGCTGGTTTTATGGTAGAATAGGTGTAAGCTACTAAGCCAGTCAGCGAATTCACCAATAAATTGAACAGACTACGATGACGAGAATGTTCGATCTGGCCAATTTTATTCAGTTGGTCATTGACAGATTAAATCACTGCCTGCTTGCGTAGCAAGATCTTGGGGGTTGCTGAATCTTCGAATGAATAGGAGTAGGGTGGGTATCCTGCTCACCCGAAAATAAGCATGAAACTGGCAAGATGCCAGTTCCACCAAGATGCCCATTCCACAGGTGCGACCCAAGGGGGATTTACTCGCGGCCTTGAGTCGCACCTACTCTTAAAATCATTCCATTATTAAGCAACGCCCTTAAACGGGTGTTGCTTAATTGAAGTATGAATTTAGATTGTCTGATCTTGCAGGGCAAACCCATCTAAATTCTAGAAACCTTACTCATAAAAAATTTCGGCGTTGCTGCTTCAAGGAATAATCTAATAAAAAAGAAAATCATTCCTTGGATAAGCAACGCCCTGGTTAAACCATTTCGCTATTCAGCAATGCCCTTTGGTGGTGGAGTATAAGCCTTTGCGGGTTCGTTACTCTTTGGTGGTGGAGTAGAAGCCTTCGCAGGTTTGTTTATTTCTGAATTAGTCTTGATTTCTGGGGAAGGCTTGGGTAAAAAAGATGCACCCTATTTCGCTTCCATCCAATTTTCCCCAGCATGTATTTCCACAACTAAAGGAACACTTAACTCAACTGCCGATTCCATAGTTTCCCGAATTTTTACCTGCAATTCTTCCCATTCATCAGGGGGAATTTCAAAGATTAATTCATCATGGACTTGTAATAGCAACCGCGCTTGATATTTCTGTAATACTTGATACAGGTTAACCATAGCAATTTTGATAATATCAGCGCTGGAGCCTTGAATTGGCGAGTTAGCTGCTGCTCTTAATGACCCAGCATCATAGGGATTGATACCCTTAAGTTGATCGAGATCAATCTGATCGAGAGGCTTACCTTGCAGCCTTCTAAGACTGTTACCACCAAAGGTAAAGTAGCGACGGCGTCCGAGTATAGTTTCTACATAGCCTTGTGCGATCGCTTTTTTCTTGGTTTCCTCTAAATAAGCAAACACTAAAGGATAGCGCTGGTTCAATCGATCAATAAATTCTTTTCCTTCAGCTGCCGATACCTTAGCTTCCCGAGCAAACCGTTGTGCTCCCATGCCGTAAATTACGCCAAAATTAATTATCTTACCCAAGCGCCGCTCTTCAGCAGTGATGTCTTCTTTATCAAATAACATTTGCGCTGTCAAGGTATGGACATCCGCTTGAGTTTGGTAAGCTTCCACTAGCACTGGCTCTTGACTCAAGTGGGCTAGGATTCGTAACTCAATTTGGGAATAGTCAGCCGATACCAACAGCCAACCGGATTCTGGAATAAAACCCTTCCGAATCTGGCGACTAAAATCAGTACGAATAGGAATATTTTGTAAATTAGGACTAGAGGAGGATAGTCTACCAGTTGTGGTCACGGTCTGGTTGAAATCCGTATGTACTCGTTTAGTATCGGAACGCATCAGTGCTGGTAAAGCATCCACATAAGTAGACTTCAATTTAGATAAACTACGGTATTCCAGAATAGCATCTATTACTGGATGGTCTCCTTGTAATTTAGCTAAGATAGTAGCATCGGTAGAGTAACCCGTTTTGGTTTTACGAGACTTCCTACGATCTAACCCTAGTTTCTCAAACAGTAACTGACTCAGCTGTTTAGGGGAACCTAAATTGAATTCTTGTCCAGCATCTTGATAGGCTTGCTGTTTAATTGCCACTAAATCCTTTTCCAGCTGTTGAGAGAACTGTTCCAGATAATCCTTATCAATACTAATCCCCTGGTATTCCATCTCAGCCAATACCGGTTCGAGGGGTTGCTCTACATCTAGCAACAGTTGCTGCAAAGCTGGAGTTTTCGCCAATTCTTCTCGTAATTTAGAAACTATTCCGAAGGTGGTATAAGCATCCATCCCACAGTAATCGGCTACCGTGGGAATGTCTAAATCTCCGATAGTTTTCCCTTTTGGAACTAAGTCATCATAACTTTTTGCTTCTATTCCTAAATAGTGCAGCCCTAGGTCACTAAGTTTATGGCTAGTTTCGGGATTGAGTACATAACTAGCTAGCATGGTATCGAATACCACTCCTGCTAGCTGAATCCCGTTACAACGGAAGACTAGTCGGTCAAATTTCGTATTTTGTAAGACTTTCGGATAATCCGAGCTTTCTAAAATTGGACGTAGGGATTCTAAGACAATATCCTGGTCTAAATTAGTCCCATCCTTATGACCGGTAGGAATATAAGCAACATCAGTAAGTTCTTTTCCCCAACAACAGCCAATCGCCACCAACTGAGCATCCCGTGGTTCCAAATCACTAGTTTCTGTATCCCAAGCCACAGGATTTCCAGCATCGGTATAGTATTTTAGCTGTTCAACTAATTGATTGAGCTTGTCTACAGTATCGATAATTTGTGGTTGAATCGAACCAGTATTAGACCCTTGCTCTTGAAACTCTTCCGTTTCCGCTGCACTGAAAAAGGAAATACCCTGATCTTCCTGAGTATCAGTATTGCTATCAGTATTGCTATCAGTATCACTATCAGTATCACTATCAGTATCATTTGGGGCATCAGTTTGGATATCCTCTAGCACTACGCCACCAAAACGCTGCTGAAGTTTATCTATTTGACTGATAAATGACTTTAACTCTAACTTCTCCAATAGCGGTTTGAGCACTTGAGGATCGAATCCTTGGAGCTGACACTGGTCTAAATCAATATCGATAGGAGTATCAAATCGCAATTGAACCAAATAGCGAGCATGTTCTGCATCTAACTTACCGACTTCCAGCTTTTTCTTAACCGCACCCTTAATAGTATCAAGGGAAGCATAAATATTATCGAGGTTTTGGTATTCTTTGAGTAACTTAACTGCAGTCTTTGCTCCGATGCCCTTCACTCCAGGAATATTATCGGATGGATCCCCACAGAGGGCTTTATAATCAACAACTTGAGAGGGTAAGACTCCCAATTTTGCTTCTACTTCCTCTAACCCATATTCCGTTGGTCCAACTGTAGCACCCCCTCTAGCAAAGGGACCACTGAGATATAAAACGCTAATCCCTTTATCGGGAGAAACGAGTTGAAATAAATCGCGATCGCCAGATACAACTTTGACCCGATAGCCTTGATCAGTAGCTTGGTGAGCTAAAGTTGCCAATACATCATCAGCTTCATAACCAGGAGAGGTTATTACTGGGATTCTTAACCCTTCCAGTAACTGCTGGAGATTCTTGATATCTGGGAGGAAATCTTCTGGTGTTTCGGTGCGATTGGCTTTATAAGTAGCATCGGCTTGTTGGCGAAAGGTGGCTTCTTTGGTATCGAAAGCAATTGCGATCGCATTCGGGTTTTCTGACTCCATTACCTCTAGCAAAGATTTAATGAAGCCAAAACAGACACTGGTCGGAATTCCAGTTTTAGTCCGTAATCCACCCTGACGACTTTTGGCAAAAGCAAAATAGGAGCGAAAAGCCAGAGAATGACCATCAATTAAAATCATTAGCGGGGATGTTGCCATTGCGGAATCATCAGGGACCGGGGGAGAGTTGTCAGAAGTAGTAGTAGATCTAGGCATAGCCCTATTGTAGCGGTATTGTAGGGATTGCTTGTTTGTTGCCAGCTAGGGAATTCCGGATTAAGTGAGGCTGAGCAGGTAATTAAGAAGGATGAATGCTTAACTGTCTAGTAGGCTCTAAGTCAACTAGCTAATCTTAAGTTAACTATATTTAATTAACTACTATTCCGTTATGGTGCTAGTTGGATCTGACACCATGGGAACGCGCCCCGCGTGACCTAAGGTCAATCGCGTAGCGTCGCCCAAAGGCCAATCCCATCGAGGCGGCTCACTTAACTATGATTGTATATGCAATATAGTTAACTCACTACTATGCCGTTGTGGTACTGGTTGTACTAATTCGGCGTTGCCTCAGTCTTTGAATGAATAGGAGTAGAGTGGGCATCCTGCCCGCCCGAAAATAAGCAGGAAACTGGCAAGATGCCAGTTCCACGCCTGATGGCCATTCCACAAATAAGCAGGAAACTGGCAAGATGCCAGTTCCACGCCTGATGCCGATTCCACGGCAAGATGCCTATTCTACAGGTGCGACCCAAGGCCGCGAACAATCCCTCGCGGCCTTGGAGGCGCGCACCTATTGTGTTTTATCGAATTGTGTTTTATCGAGTATAAGAAACAGTTATAGCACTATGCATTCAGATGTTTGACATTCATAAACTTCGAAACGTAAGTCATAGCTTACTTCTGACTTCTGACTTCTGACTTCTGACTTATAACTTTCGCGTAGCGCTATATACCGAATTAGACAGCATCAATCCTAGCCAGGGAACTTGCTAGAAATAGTCTAGGTCATATATAACCTCAGAATGGATCAAATCCTGGTCATTTTGTCAAATACTTGTTACGATTCTTCATTAAAGGTCAGATAGGTTAACGGTTGATACATTTACCGATACCTAGCCTGATCTAAACTAGGGCTGCTCTAGCCAGCCAAAACCCATGATTAGTTTTTAAGGAGCTCAACTATGTCTAAACCAGTAGAACTTTCCCTGGAGCAAAAATTTAACCTGCGGTCCTTTGAATCTCAGGTCCAGAAAATGAGCCGTGAGCAAGCTCAGGAATTCCTAATCAAACTCTATGAGCAAATGATGATGCGTGAAACAATGTACAAAGAAGTCCTAAAACACGAGTGGGGATTATAGCTAAAGCCCTAGTCTGATTGTTATTCACCTTAATTGAGCCGCGACCTCCTTCTCTTGCTCAATTCCGTAGGTAGGAAAGGAGCTGGGGATGCTGGGGCGTCAACTGCAATTAGCTTAAGACTGCAATTATATTAAGATTTAATTAAAATTAAAATTAATTGATTCAACTTATTGTTAACTAATATCAGGCTAAGTATTATAGCCGCAGGCTTGCTTAACGGTAAGCATATGCGCTACGCGCACGCTACGCGAACAGCGGTCAGCGGTCAGCCGTCAGTAGAGGTAACAGAGATTAAGCGAATGCTTACCTGTTTCATTCAAAAGCACCTCAAGTAGCGTCGGTGGCACAGGCTTCTAGCCTGTGATAAGTGCGAATTACCTGATAGCTGATATCTGATAGCTTACGGATTGGCAATACCCCAATTCACTCTAGGCAAGTCAGGATAAATAGTTTATAAAATTGTATAAATTAATGCAAAACTATCTAAAGTAATTGTAAAGTGTTCTAGTCTGAAAGAAACTCTAAGAAAAAGCCATCCTCCCTGCATATGTTTCAGCATTGCCTAATCTGCACCGATTTCTCTGACGGTTTATATCGGCTAGTAGAGTTTGTCCCCAGTTTAGCGGCTGGTGGGCTTAAGAAAATCATCTTCTGCCACTTTGTTCCGCTTTGGGAAGAGGGAGAAATACCTCGTATTGATGAAGAAGGAATAGAACAAGCTCGCCGCCGCTTTGAAAACGGTTTGACCAATATACCTGAAGGGGTAGAGGTTCACATCGAAGTGACCTCAGGTCGTCCTAGTGACAGTATTCCTAAAATCGCCAAACGTTACCATGCTGATGTCATCCTGATTGGCACGCCAGTGCGCAGCTTATTACAAGAAAAGCTTTTCGGTAGCACTACAGCAACCTTGAGCAAGGAATGTAGTACACCATTGCTAATGCTGCGACCACAACTGATTTCAGCTTACACCTGCGAAGAACTCGATCTACGCTGCCAACATCTATTCCGGTATTTGCTAATTCCCTATGACGGCACTACAGCGTCTCAATCTGTCGTGGAAAGGGTCAAAGAGTATGCTAAACAAGCACCAGATGACTCACTAAAGCAGTGTATGCTGTTGTGGGTAGTCAGTGAAGGGGGGCGCAAAGAATTATCTAAAGAGCCTCAGTTACAAAAAGCTCAAGACAAGCTAGAACCAGTAAAAGCAGAGTTAGAACAGCTGGGCTTACAGGTCAATACGGACGTGCGAGTGGGCAATCCCCGTGAAGAGATTTTAGACACAGCCTTAGAATATGATATTACTGCGATCGCAATCTCTTCCGATCACAAAGGGAAATTCTTAGATTGGTCAGTCCGTAGCTTAGCCGGTGATTTAATGCGCAGCAGCTGGCACCCTGTTCTATTCTTGCCACCACAAAGCTAAGGATAGAGAGTCTGGGGTTTTATCGGAAGTTCTAATAAAATAAAGCCATTCCACTTTGGTAGTGAATAATAAATCCAACATATGATCACAAAGATTAGTGGTTGGCGAAGATTACTAGTGGTGTGCATCTCTGTGGCGCTAGCGTTTACAGCTTTTCCTGCGCCATCTTATGCTACTAGTCCTGCGATCGCTCAATTTACCCCATCGTCTCGTTTAGAAAACATCTCATTTGAGAACCAAGCAAAATTTCAACTAGCTGCGGCTACAGACAAATGCCGCAAAGTAGTGACTAGAGGCAGTGATCTCAATGTCCGCAGTGGACCCGGTAGCAATTACCGGATTATCGGTTTAGTCAAAAACGGGTCTGAGGTTACCCTTGAGCAAATAGTAAACCAAGACTGGGCAAAAATTTCTTCTCCCTTGTCAGGTTATATTTCTCAGCGGTATCTCCAATCCTGTCCACCACCACCTAAGCAGGAATGTCGAATAGTTTCTACCAATACTGGCAGGGGTCTGAATGTACGTCAGAGTCCTGGTGGTAAGATTATTGGTGACTTGGACAATGGCGCTCAAATCACTATCGTCAATAGCAGTACTAATGGTTGGGTACAGGTTGTCTCTCCCCAAAAGGGTTATGTTTCCGACCGGTATCTTAAACCTTGTCCACCACCTCCTCCCAAAGAAGAATGTCGTCTAGTATCGACTAATGGTAACCCGCTAAATGTGCGTGCGACCCCTGGTGGTACGATTGTCGGTGTTCTAGAAAATGGTACTAAAATCACTATCAAGGGTACTAGCACTGATGGTTGGGTACCGATTGTTTCTCCCCGAGAAGGTTATGTGTCTGAGCGGTATCTTCAACCCTGTCCCACTGTCAAAAAAGAGTGTGGTACAGTTACCACTACTGGTAGTGATCTGATAGTGCGTTCAACCCCTGGTGGTCCAAGTATCGGTACATTAAAAAATGGTACCGAGGTCAAGATTGAGAGTATACGTGCAGATGGCTGGCTGAAGATTTCAGAACCCATAATCGGTTATGTGTCTGGCAAGTATGTTAAAATAAAACCTTGTCCAACACCACCACCATCTGAAGAGGATTGTCGGCAAGTTTCAGCACCACAGGGTTTAAATGTCCGCAAAGCACCGTCAAATGATGGCGAGATTATTGGAATTATCGCTGATGGTTCTAAGGTAACGATTGTTAATCGTGGTAGTAATGGCTGGGTTCCTATTTCTGCGCCCTTACAAGGTTATGTTACTGGCAAGTATCTGATCTATTGTCCTGAGTATAAGCCAGAAGAGCCGTCAGCACCAGTAGGTTAAGCCTTAAATCTAGCAGAAGTCAGAAGTCAGAAGTCAGAAGTCAGAAGTCAAACTCTTGCGCTTACTTAGGTTTGAGACTTTTGTCATATCCTAACTGCCCTGGCGACTGCTATATCTCGCAGCATTGTTGATAGGCGATTCAGCTAAGATTGTAGGGTGCGTCAATGACGCACCCTAGTGCTGAGCTGTAGGTATCGAGGGTATACGTTGCTACAGTTTTACGTCCACCGCCGGAAAAATGTATTGTCTTGCCAAGCAGAAGCTGTGCGTGTTTCAATAGCAGTCATTTGTTCTGAACTCAAGGATTGAAATGCTTGGGCTACTTTAAAATTGGATTCTAATTGCTTGACGGATTCGGCAGCAATAATACAACAATGTACTCCCTCCAGAGACAAAACATAACCCATGGCTTGCTCCATTCCATCTAAGACACCATTTTTGAATAACTTGCCATAAGCCGGAACTTTCATGGCAACGACTCCTACATTTTTCTCTCGCGCCACTGGTAAAACAGTTTTAGCAAAAGGACGAGGATGGTGAACATCTGCCGCATTCAGAGAAATTAAGGTAGTATCAAAGGGATAGCGCCGCAACCCCTCTGCAATCACATCCGGTTCATGGTGTCCGGTAATGCCTAAATATTTGACAATTCCTTGTTCTTTTGCTTCTTCAAAGGCTTTGATAGCGCCATTGGGACTAAAAATTTGATCTAAAGTTTCGTGAAAAGACACGTGATGTAATTGCCATAAATCGATAGAATCAGTTTGAAGGCGTTTAAGCGATCGCTCTAACTCTCGCCAAGCCCCATCTCGATCTCGTTGTGCTGTTTTTGTTGCTAAAAATAGACTAGATCTATAAGCAGGTAATACCTGAAGGGGTGACGAAATAGCCTGAAAAGCTTTAAATGTAAAGCTTTCACCATTTTGTGCTAAAAAAAAGATAGGTCTCTTTTGTTCAACAAGACCTACCTATTGACAATGTTACCTGTATTCT
>NZ_JAAHHM010000198.1:0-9382 GCF_010692445.1 Moorena sp. SIO3E8
GTCAGGCATAGCACAAGTTGTGAAGAGTACAATAGGGTAAGCTGAGCATCGAGTAGGTAAGCAGTTCATCCTTCTATTTTACCATTATCAGCAGCTGCTCAAGTATTTCTGCCGCGCTGCACTAGCTTTTACTAACATATCCGCTTGTACCCAGTTACTAGCTGGTTTGCGGTTTGACCAACGGTTGATCACAGAATTATTTCCGGAGGAAGTGATGCAAGAGTCTGTAATTTATCAGAAGATCATTCAAAAAGGACATAAACTTGGTTTACTTGAAGGAAAACTTGAAGGAAGGCAAGAGGAAGGTTACTCAATCGTTAGACGTCTGATCACCCGTCGGTTTGGGAGTGTTTCAGACCAGCTACAACAGGGGATTCAAAAGCTTTCTATAGCTCAATTGGAAGAGTTGAGCGAGGCGCTGTTGGATTTTGAGACTGTCACAGATTTGACGGTATGGTTAGCTGAGCATCAGCAATAAATAGGATGCGTGGAAATTAAGAATTAAGAATTAAGAATTGGGAATTTAGAATTAAGAATTAAGAATTGGGAATTTAGAATTGGGAATTTAGAATTGGGAATTTAGAATTGGGAATTCTGCCTTCTGCCTTCTGCCTTCTGCCTTCACCATTCTGCCTTCTGCCTTCTGCCTTCTGCCTTCACCATTCTGCCTTCTTAATTCTTCATTCTGCATTCTTCATTCTTAATTTTTCATTCTGACAAACAACGTTCAACTTGAAACAGACATTTGATATCTTCCCAAGGCCAACAAGGGGAAATATTGTTGATAGAAGTGGTACTTCAAATAAAAATGACTGGGAAAACCTGTGCCTGTAAACTCGGTTTCATCCCAACTGCCATCGGGCTGCTGAGTTGACACTAAGTAGTTGACTCCCTTCTCAATGGCATCCATTGCCCAGTTGCCAGTAGCCTCTCCTGCTGCCATTAAACCAATTAAAGCCCAAGCAGTTTGAGATGCAGTACTGATTCCTAGTCCCTTAAGACTGGGATCATCGTAACTAAGACAGGTCTCACCCCAGCCACCATTAAGGTTTTGACATTTCACTAGCCAAGCCGCACCCCGTTCGATACTACGTTGATGGGTGTGAGGCGCTATCTTTGACAAGGCGGAAAGAGCACTACTGGTGCCATAGATATAGTTAACTCCCCAACGACCAAACCAGCTGCCATCGGCTTCCTGTTCCTGAATCAAAAATGCGATCGCTTTCTCTAACTGCTGGGATTCTATAGATAAATTACAGGAACCCAGCATTTCCAGGACCCGTGCCGTCACATCCGCTGTGTTAGGGTCAATCATAGCTTTCAGGTCAGCATAGGGCAGAGAATTGAGCCAGTGTTGATTATTATTAATATCAAACGCCGCCCAACCCCCTTGGTTACACTGCATTGATGCTATCCAAGCCAAGCCACGAGCCATGGCTGCCCGTTTTAGTTTCTGATTAGGCAGTTTCAAGCTATTCAAGGCCATAATCACCACTGGGGAATCATCTAAATCGGGATAGAAACGGTTTTGAAACTCAAAAGCCCATCCTCCTGGTTTCCCTTGGGGATTCTTGACCACCCAATCCCCATAGTCTAGTATTTGCTGCTGCAACAACCATTCTCCACCCCGAACTAAGGCAGGATGATCCGGGTCTAAACCAGATTCCACCATCGCTCGCAATACCCAAGCTGTATCCCAAACTGGGGAAACACAGGCTTGGACTCGGTAGCTGTCAGGGGTTTCAATGGCAAACCGATCAATGGCTTCCAGTCCCCGTTGCACGATCGGATCAGCAAGATCATAGTTGAGACAACGCAACGCTAACAGGGAATTCAACATGGCTGGAATAATTCCCCCCCAGTCTCCTGTGGCTTCTTGCCTCTCCAAGACCCATTTTTCCGCTGCTTCGAGTCCCTGCTTCCGGAATGGAACTAAATTCAAGTCTTCTGCTAACTTAAATCCATCATCAAGGAGTACAAATAAATCTGTCCAATCGGAATTGCGAGGTAGCTCAAACTTGGCGTGATCAGCTCCTTCGGTATATAACTCGTCTAGATTGATCCTTGGCTGAATATCAAATACTGGCTTCTGGTCAAAGACAATTAATAATGGAACTGTACTTCCCCTTGCCCAGCTAGACATTTCATAGATCGTAAAGGGAAACCATTCCGGAAACAACATTATCCAGGGGGGAATCGAGGGAATCCCGCGCCAGCTATAGCAGCCAATCAAGGCTAAATGAAATTTGGTGAAAATCCGGGTTTTGCTGATGCCACCCCGTCTGAGAATAAAATCCCTGGCTCGGACCAAAGCGGAGTCGCTGGCGGGTACGCCTAAAAGGCGGAGTGCCATATAAGCTTCCACCGAACAACTCAAATGCCCACCATCACCATAGAAAAGTTCCCAGCCTCCGTGTTTCCGCTGTTGAGAACGCAGATAGGCTTCCGCTTTATGTAAAGGTCGTTGTTTGTCAGTTCCCCAAATTTTATGGAGTAGGATAATTTCCGCCGTTATGGTGACATTGGATTCTAGTTCTGCCCACCAGTAACCATCGGGATATTGCTGAGCGAGTAGATAGCTTTGGCTATTTGCGATCGCTTCTGTAACCCCTGATTCTACAATCCTGTCTTGGGTTTGCATGTTTTACCAAAAAAAATGGGTAATCGCGCCCCGTTCTTCTAGGACGGCTTTTATTTTAATCTCTGACTTGACAGTTTTTACAGAGCGTGTTAGTATAGAATTGTAACAAATAACTCAAAAAAATCAAGATAGACAATATCTTAGAATAAGTAGACAATGTAAAAAACAAGCTAAGAGATAAGCTAGTTGCATAATCCAATCTAAAGATTTGGTCGTCTATGAAAATCTAAGATAAAAAAAAATATTTAAAATAATTGTCTATCTAAATCCTTAATAGTTTAGGTACGGTGGGGCACACCGAAACCTAGGTCATAGACCAAACACGCTCATGGAGAATTGTCCTCTACCTTTCCTGGCTCCGGCCTGGTTAGGCAAGACAGCTCGTTGAAGTGAGAATCCCCATCCTTCAACGGCGGGGAGTGTCAACGTTCTACTTCACACACCACATTCATTGGTTAAGCTATTTTGCTGTTTGTAGTGGATAATTAGCAATAGCTATCAAAACCAATGGATACAATCGGATTAGGAATCACTGTTCTATCCTTAGGGATTTGGATCGGATTACTAGGATTTCGGGGTCAGTTTTGGCGAGCAGACCAACGGCTGGTTATAGATAAATTCTCTGCTAGGTCTGTAGGTAAAGGGGAATCCTTACCCAACGTTTGTGCTGTAATTCCAGCTCGTAATGAAGCTGAGTTGCTCCCCACGACATTGCGATCGCTTCTGGCTCAAGACTATCCTGGCTGCTTGACGGTGATTGTAGTAGATGACCAAAGCACTGATCAAACAGCCACCATTGCTCAAGCCCTTGCCCAGGAAAGCAACCAATCTTCCGAACGATTCCAACTAGAAGTATTATCCGGTCAAGAGCTACCCCCTGGCTGGACTGGTAAACTCTGGGCCTTAGAACAGGGGATTCGTCATGGGCAGCAGCAAACCCCAGCCCCAGATTATTTTTTATTTACCGATGCTGATATTGAGCACGATCCAGCCAATCTCCGTCAACTGGTTACCAAAGCCGAGATGGAACACTTGGATCTAGTTTCCCTAATGGTGTTGCTCAGATGCCAAGACTTTTGGGAGGGACTACTTATTCCTGCTTTTGTCTTCTTCTTTCAAAAACTGTATCCCTTTGCTTGGGTCAATAACCCCAAAAAATCTACTGCTGCTGCCGCTGGAGGATGTATTTTAATTCGCCATCAAGCCTTAAACCGCATCGGTGGGATTGAGGTGGTGCGTCAAGCATTAATCGATGATTGCGCCCTCGCTCAAGCAGTTAAATCTAGTAATACAAAAAGTTTCGCCCCCCTAGCCCCCCAATTTTGGGGGGAACAAAACTCTCAAAGTCCCCCAAAGTTGGGGGATTTAGGGGGCTTTAGCAAAACCAATCAGCAACGCCCTGGCTTTGGTGGCATTTGGTTAGGGCTAAGTCAATCAACTCGTAGCTTACGACCATATGCTTCTTTAGCGAGTATCTGGAATATGATTGCTCGCACGGCTTTTACCCAACTAGAGTATTCCCCATGGCTATTAGTAGGTACGGTGATGGGAATGACCTTAATTTATCTAGTACCTCCGATTGGTTTGATCGTTAGTGTTTTGACTGGACATTGGCTGAATGCGATCGCATCTCTGGTGACATGGTTACTGATGGCTTTAGCTTACTTACCCACACTGCGTCTCTATCAATGTTCTCCTCTGCTGGGATTTTGCTTACCTGGGATCGGGTTGCTCTATACCCTAATGACCATAGATTCAGCATGGCGACATTGGCAAGGACGGGGTGGTGCTTGGAAAGGAAGGGTTTATTCGGTTGAGGGTTGAGGTTGGAAGTTGGAGGTTATAAATTTATAGTAAGTCCGGAAGAGGCATTATTTCTGGATAATAGCTATAAAAAATTAGCCCTGTATAAAATTAGTTTATGTCGGCAATGGATAATGCCCATGCTCTGGTCGTGGGCATCGCCAACTACGAAAAAATTAACAAACTTCCAGACACCGTTCTTAATGATGCTCAGACGATTTATGATCTATTGATTGACTCCCATCATTGTGGATACTCTCAGGATAATGTCACAGGGTACAGCGGCGAAAAATTATGCCTCAGATAAGTTAGACTGTAGGGGAATTGAAGCTTTTAAAACCTTAAGCATATACCTTGGTACCATACTGGCTCGTTTGACTTTTTGGCTCGTACTGCGTTTATAACTCGTTTCAAGATTGAGTAGATTGAGACTAAGCGCGCTTGAGTAAAGCCATATTCTGTGGTGAATCTCCTGTACGAATCCGCCTCGCATCCTCCCCAAAGGTGACATCTAATACGAGCGTGGAGTTGGTTTTCAATGGACCAGTGTTTTCGGATTGCTTTGCCCGACGTGTTGAGCATTGGGTGGTAGAGAAGTCAGGTAAAACATCACCTCACGGGTAGTCTTGTTCCTATGATAGCGGGTGCGAATAACCATTACAATGGTCTGTAATCCAGACCACTGGGACTGTTTGTACAAATCGAAGTCTATTTGAGCAAGAGTTACTGCCCAAACAGCCGCGCTTTTCCGTACGATGATGTCCTGATTCTACCCGCAGATCATAGCTATACTCGATACCCTCAAACTGATTAGCAACAGCAGTTTCTTTCCCATTGCTTAACCTGCGTGGAACTTAGTGGGATGATTTCCTTTGAGCGCCAAAACATAATCAGCACCAAGAGCACGAATACCATCAGCTATTTGATGCTGAGTCCCCATGGCATCAATGGTATCGGTTGCATCATCAGATGTCGAGTAATTCTAGTAGGGCGCTTGATGGCTGTAATTTCATTGCTTTTATCATCCACTTTCACAAGACCTACGAAACAACCGATACTCACTCGCTATGGCACTAACCACATGTCTTGCCGATTTTCTCTGGTTGCGATCATAGGAACCCTTGAGTTGTTTGCCATCAATAGGAATCACATCGGCTCCATTATCTGTCACAAAATTCCTTAACCAACTCTCGAAGCTATTCTCAAAGGCTCTCGGGGATATCTGCTCAAACACTCGCCGATATGTATCTGCAATGGGTACCCATTTGGTAATGCATTAAAGGTCGATAACCAATGCTGGTGGCTAATTCCATAAGTTTCGATATCTTCTCAGCCCCAAGCCCCGATCATGGTGGCGCTCCAGTGCCATCATCACTTAACTTACAAATGGATGGAGCACTCCTTGTTTCCGGAGCGGATCTGATAGATTTTCAAAATGCTCGAGCATTTGCTGCTGAACCTGTTGAGCATCAAGGGCTGGCGCTCTGTGGTAAGGATGGACTACTGGTGTGAGTTGAGTTAGTGGGTTTATCGAAGCCAATCGCCATGAGACACCTTTATTGTGACATCGGTTTCACTAGCATATTATGAGTTCATTTTTCTTGCGCTTACCCTGCCCCCATTCCCCATTCCCCATTCCCCATTCCCCAGATAATGTACTAATGTTGCTGCATAAGTGACATGCTGCCTGAGTTTTTCGTGAGATATGAGTTTTTCTATGAGTTTTTCTATGAGTTTTTCGTGAGATATGAGTTTTTCTATGAGTTTTTCTATGAGTTTTTCGTGAGATATGAGTTTTTCTATGAGTTTTTCTATGAGTTTTTCTATGAGTTTTGGGAGCAGGTCAAATTCGCAGAACAAATGTACTAAAATAACTCATAACTGCTACTGAAGCCCCGAAAACACTGTAGTTCAAGCGTTTGTAGTTCAAGTGTTCTTACAAAATTGACATGCTCCCCAAATATTCGGCGCTTTGTGACATGCTCCCCCTATTACCTATTCCCCATTCCCCATTCCCCATTCCCCAGATAATTTACTAATGTTGCTGCATAAGTGACATGCTCCCTGAGTTTTTCGTGAGATATGAGTTTTTCTATGAGTTTTTCTATGAGTTTTTCTATGAGTTTTTCTATGAGTTTTATGAGGATCACAGATATATAATAGTACTACTATTACATTGTTCTCACAAATTGATGGGGAGCAAGTCTATGTTCCAGAACAAATGAACTATGTACCATATGAGCTTGGCTTTTACCCATGAGGGGGCTATAGCTAATGTACAAATGTTCTGCATAAGTGACATGCTCCCCATGTTCAAACGAGGAAGTACGCAATCACATAATAATAATATGGATAACGTCAGAGAAAAGTTGGGTACGACAGCTAATATGTTGTATGGTTACAACCCCTCATGGTTGTCGGGTGAGGCTGGGAATAATGCACTCTTTCCCGTTCCAGATCCAGCCTTGGAGGAAATTGAAATTAAATCTTTAGATGAGACTGGGTATTGGAGCTATCCTTATGTGTCCTTACACGATACCCCAGAGTCTCTCTTAGATAACCTGTTACCCTATCAGGTGAAAAATCCTTCTAATGGTGCTCAAGCAGCCGTATTTCCTGCTGGTACTTTGCTGATTGGCGATCGCGATCGAGATACGGCTATCCAAAAGCTTTCGGAAACATTAGGTGTAAATCTCAGCAACTCCAACTTTGGTTACGCCTTGGTACAGTTAAAACGAGTTGATGGGATAGATACTCATCCTAGTAATAAAAGGGGAATGTTAGTTTACCCCAACCCTGCTAACATTCCTGACGAGTTGGGGGTCAAGTCTCAATTCAGAAGGACGATGGCATCTTTTAAAAGAGTGAAGTCCCCCGATGCTCTTTTTTCGCCGGATGATATTGAGGTATCGGATGCCAATGAGTATCTCCAGTGCTTTGCTCAACATGGAACCCACTTTATTTCTGGAGTGACTCTTGGAGATACGATCTTCCAGGTTTATGCTATGCCTAGAGATCGTTACGAAATAGTGAAAGAAAGAACGTCAAGCTGGGATCTTTCTGGGAGCTTAAACACTCTTTCGTTTGAGCAATTCACAACAAGTTCCAGCGGGGAGTATGGTTATGTCGAGGAATATGGTAAGGTCCTGAGTTTTAGCCAGAGTGATGTTCTCAGTCAAGCTGTTGCAGAAAATAAATGGTTGGAAAGCACCTTCGCTAAAGCAAATAGTATTTTTGCTGCTTTTGATACTAGTGCAGAAATTGACATTTCCATATTAAACAGCGATTATACAGATGTAACAGTGGTAATGAGGGACTTGACCTCTTTGACCCTTTTTGCAGAATATAGCCGTAATAAAATTTGGACAAGAGTATTTAAAGGTGGTCTCATTCAAAAATACAAGGGTGTCGTACAACCTAAATTTGTTCCTTACTATAAAAAAGACCTCAGTGAAAGTCTGCAGCAAGACCAACTGGAAGGATTTTTGTCCTATATCGCTACTCCAGTCATCAATACTTACAAGCCCAGCCTCAATCTATCTGATTTAGATTTTGTGTTTCCTGAAGAAGTTCAGAAGTTTACACTTTATGGAAATTATCTTTATAGCTCCAAATCTAAAACCATTACAATTCCTGGAAATGATGTGCTGATCTGCGGTCAGCTGTTTCCTTTAGAAACTGAAGATTACACGACTACCATCGAAGTCAATGATGATGCACTCCAGAATCTATCCTTCTCCTGTCAAAAATTCTATGGTGCTTTATTGGTACAAAATGTCTCGAAGACCGAGTATTTTACATTTGTCGATGGTCTGAAATACATCAACACTGAAGAGGGTCTTCATGGGCGATACTATGTCCAGGTCAATGATGATGTACGAAATCCCCCTGCTTCAGATAAGTTGGAACGTTTGAAAAGTAGCTTACGCTTCAGCTATTCCTTTTCCGAAGCTGCAATTAATTCCCTCGAAGCGGAGTGTTCTCCCACTCTCTGCAATTGTTCTGACTTTGACCTCAAAAACTTCTTAATCCAAAGTCTAGTCTGGATTACCCAGATTGTACCTAAAGATACTACAGATGTGGATTTGCTAGATTTGAGAGTAGGCGCTTTAGACCTGATTCACATTGGTCAGGATACGAGTCTGGGAGCTTTCGTGCCTATTTTGCCTGTGGACAGATATCAGGAGAACCTAGATGGCATCCTTATGTTGATAAAGACGATTGACGCAGAGATTAAAGACTACCAAGAGCAAATTCGAGGCAGGAAAGCATTAGAGTTGGTGATTAGTGATCTTAATGTTCTCAACGAGAATATTATTGAATCAGGAGAATTGCTGGCTGACTATGTGAACGCCAATATTGCTCAGATCAAGAGCTTCTCTGAGGAGTATAGTTCGATAATTACGGAAAAGGAAACAGAAAAGCAGGAAATAGAAGCAACTATTAGCGAATTAGATGGACAACTATTTCAGCAGAGAGCCGAAGTGAAGACCGCAGTAGAGAACTATAAGCAAGCTCTCCAAGACTGGCAAAGACGGGAGAACATCAAGTTTGCTTTAGAAGTTGCCACTATTATATTCGAGGTTGGAACTCTGATGAAAACTCCTCAGAGCCTAGCAGACGTGGCTAAAGAATTGGGAAGTCTCACCGAATCCATCCAAAATTTTTTAAATATTGCAAATATCCTTAACGGTATTTATGAGACATCTGGCAGTGCTAGCGAGCTGCAAGAGGCTCAGAATTCCTTTGAGGACATTGGCGAAATAACCAATCTAGAGTTGGATATTTTAAATGTCCAGATGTCTTCTGTTGTAAGCATTCAGGTGATGGGGTTGACAAAAAGGGAAGGATGAGTAGTAGTGTAGAACCATGGAAATCAAACCGCCAGCTATCCCAAATAGCTTTGAAGCTCTGGAACTGCTGCCCCAATCAGTTCTG
>NZ_JAAHHM010000199.1:0-9379 GCF_010692445.1 Moorena sp. SIO3E8
CAATATATTGAAATTGGCGGTGGGGCATCCCGTCAGAAGTAAAGCTTCCAGAGTATCCGAACCGATAGGTGGAGTTGGGAAGAAGCCCACACTGTAATCTACGATTCAGTGTGGGAGTATGTCACTACTAAGTATTACACACAAAGGTAATATTAGATCTGGTAGCTTCGTTATTGACCCTGGTATCGATAACTGGTTGAGATGTGTCAGCTTAGAATCCCCTGTCGGTCAGCCTCCTGAGAGTTCAACTAGTAGAGATAACACGTAGTATAGATAACAAGCTACCGGATAATAGTTAAAACCCTGGTTAATACTTGCTGAATACTGGTCACTAATGACTAATGACAACATCTAACCAAGACACGGAAACCCCTAAGAGTACTCAAGCGCTACCTTCCCCCTGGCGCTGCCTTACGGGAGCATTGATTTCTGGAGGATTGACGAGCGCTATTTATTTTCTAACTGCCTCCATTGCTACAACCTTTGCTAATAAACCCCTAACGTCTAACTCCCAGACAGCCCTCAAAATTGCGATCGCAGTTCGGACGCTGGTCGTGGGAGTCAGTACCCTAGCCACGTTTATCTTTGGTATTACTACCCTTGGTTTGGTAGCTTTGGCAATTCAACAACTCTACCGAACTAAGTTCCGACCTCTACCGCCCAAGTGATGCTCGGAAGGTAAATTTAATTTTCTTACCCCTACTCTGTACTCCCTACTCCCTACTCCCTACTCCCTACTCCCTAAAACCCTGGAGGAGGGACTTCACCCATTGAGAAATGCTATATCAACAATTCACCATCTGGGTTTGTAAACCATCAATATCAAACAACTCTGGGGAAAACTCTCCACAAACCGTGTAGACAATCGCACGCACTAGGGCTTCAGCCTTGAGTAGGGTTTCTTCAAATTCCAGCTGGGGATTCGATAAGGCAATCAGAGCACCACCGATACCAATCGATACTTGATTGGGAGTAATCTCAGCAGTTCGGATCACAATGTTAAGGTCTGCAGCACCGTTGAGTGCAAGAAACCCAATCGCTCCGGAATAGATTCCCCTGGCCTGAAGTTCCAATCGATCAATAATCTCCATGGTTGAGATCTTAGGAGCACCAGTCATGGAGCCTCCAGGAAATGTGGCACGGATACAGTCTCCCACCCGTACATCTGGACGCAAACGACCCCGAATTGTACTCACTAGTTGATGAACTGTGGCATAGGTTTCCACATCCATTAACTTAGGGACATGGACACTGCCAATTTCGCAAACCCTGCCCAAATCGTTCCTAAGTAAGTCTACAATCATTATGTTTTCACAACGGTTTTTTTCCTGAGTGCGTAACCCCTCGCACAGCAGTTGATCTTCTTCTTCTGTTTGGCCTCGTGCGGCAGTTCCTTTAATGGGTTTAGATTCCACCCAACCTGAGGGGTCAATTTTAAGGAATCGTTCTGGGGATGAACAAGCCACTGCTAGCTCGCCAAATCTTAGGAAGGCAGAGTAGGGTGCAGGATTGAGCTGGCGCAACCTTCGGTAAAATGCCAAAGGGTCAAGTTCGATATTGGCATAAATTTTGTTAGTCAAGCAAATTTCGTAGCTTTCTCCAGCTTTAATCTGATCCAGACTTTCTTGAATATCTTCCAGATATCTCTGGTAGGAACGACTCAATCGAAAGCTAACTTTTCGATGAGTATAGTCTAACTCAATAGGAGGCAGAGGAGGTAGATTACAAAGCTGTTTTTCGATACCTTCAAACCAGGCATTGGCGTGGCTATTTTCCCCTTTTTTAGTCAGACACAACAGATAAGTGACTTGCTCTTGATGGTCAAAAGCAATAATTCGGTCTGCTAAGAGAAACATCGCATCTGGAAATGGCGATTGATGGACGATATTTCCTCCACATTCTGCCTTTATTTCGTAACCAAAGTAGCCAACAAAACCACAGTTAAAGTCAAAGGAAAGTCCTTCTAAACAGTTGTATCGGCGCTCAAGTTCTCTGTGTAGATAGGAGAAGATACTTTCTCTACGATGTGTTGTTTTGCCCGAGCAGTTAATGGTGAGTTTCTGGTCAGTAATCGAGTATTGCACTAGCAGGCTGTTTGGTCCTGTACCATCTCCCATAAAAGAAAAACGAGATAGACCAGGTTCTACGCGAGAGCTGTCTAGCCAGAATGCTGTCGGTTGTGAGCCAAATAGATGAACAAAGACTCGTTCCGAATCAGGGTAGACCGTGAGCTTGCGACTATGAATATTAAAAATCATTTGATGAAACAGCCGTGACAGCTATAGCTGCTCTACCTCCTTTAAAATATCGTTAATCTCCTGCCGGAGACTTTGTAAATTATCCTCCAATGAATTACTGGCAGCGAGTTTATGGTCAATTTCCTGCAGTCTCGGCTTCAGAGAGTCAGTGAACTGCTTGAGGCTATTTACTAATTCTTGCTGCAAACCTTGTTTGAGCTTATCGGTATAGTTATTCTGCAACTCACGCAAGGTTTCATCAAGCTGTTGGGTTGCCTTATCACGCTGCTTAGGAACCGCATTGAAGCTAAACATGGTCAACATCAGAGCTAGTACAAAAGCTGACAGATCAAATAGTGCAGCGGTGGCTACTACATGCCCCCCAATTCCTGTTGCTGCGGCAGCTGTTCCCAAGGTCAAAAAGTTGTTGAGTCCCTTTTCTGACGCTACCTTAAGATTGTCAGAGATAGCAGTGGTATCAATTTTACCACTATTAAGTTCGGGAACCTGAAATGAGTCTTCTGAGAGGGTGGCTGCTACTTGTAAATCTTCCCTAGCTTCCCGAATAATTTGTTCTCGATATTTCACAAGGGTTGATGCTGCTTCGTTAACAATATCCTCCATCTGTTGCTCAAGTTTTACCTCCTTGATCGCCCTAGCTACTTTTTCTTCCAGGAGATCGTCTTCCCTAATAATACGTTTTTTTAATAGGCTAATGAATGCGAAATTATCCTGAATTACCTTATGTAATTGTTGAATTAGATTGGTAAACAGGTCACGAATTTTTTCTCTAAAGACACCAAAAATAAGGTCATATTGCTCAATGCGCTCATTGATTCGCAACAGGGATCGGTCAAAAATCGTTTTTTCGGCAATGATTTTCTCCCGTGCCTGATAGTTCTTTTTCTCTAACTGCTCTAGGTAAACTAATAAAGAGTTCTGAGGACCCTGAAGTTTTAGCCGTATTTTTTCAGCTTCTACCAGAAACTCTAGTAAGAAGTCTCGTAGGGTGTCGATGTCTTTACCTGTGCGTGTTGATACTGTAAATAAAGGTGGTACTTCTGTAAAGACATCACGAAGTCCATCTTTGACGTGTGAGATAATCTGTTCACTCTCTTGTGGGGTGATCAGATCCACTTTATTAATAATAACGATTACTTTACGTACCCAGATCTTACTGACTAACGAGAGAAAGTCCAGCTCTGATTTAGTCAGAGGTCGTTCCACTGAGGTAACAAACAGGATGATATCAGCATGCTGTAGATAATCCTCTGTCAGTGCTTGGTGACGTTCAATGATCGAGTTTGTGCCTGGGCTATCAATAAAGACAATGCCATCAAACCCCTCTGGGTAATAGGGTTGAATCGAGTTTGTGGTCGGAAGTATGCCCACAGCAGCTAGCTCGTCATTACTCAAGCGATTCAGCACACTGGATTTTCCGGCATTAAATTCTCCACAGACAAAGATCGAGAAGGGATTTTCCAGTTGCTGCTTAAGGGCATCAAGATCAGGGCAAGAGACATCGAAAAGCAGCTCTGCTTCGACAAAGAGTAGTTTTACACCTTTGATGGTGTTCAGGCTGCGGTTAAACAGATGCTCTTGTTGAACAGGAAGGGTGACCACGTTACTATGAGCGAAATGAGCGAACAAATCTAATTATAATGGGATTCATCCACACCCTAATCTTTCAGATATAGTGTGGGAACTCTACCCTATCCCCCTTAACAACCCCCAACGCTAGTTAGCAAGTATTAGCAAAATACAAAAGAATAAATTCCATTGTGTTCGCGAACGGAACATCGCTAGTCAACCATCGGCCCCGCGTCACCTTAAGGTCAGTTTCTTGACTGGCGGGATAGATTACCCTCACTTCCGTGATCAGTTTAGCCGTGAGGTCACCAAGCTCGATTAAGCAACCATTAACACTTAAAAGTCTGGCTTGCTAGATTAGAAAGTGACAGGCTTGACAGCCTGACTCTTATACTATCTCAGCTCTGACTGGCTTCCTAAGCTTCCTAATAATTATGAAACTCCCAAAAGATCGTATCCCTGAAGACCAAGCCCACCAAGCCTTCGCCCTAGCGGCTCAACTCTATGCTCAGCACAACCAAAGCTATTCTGTAAAGGAGTTGATTGAAGCAGGTAAAGAGGCACAAATTCCCCCAGAATTTATGGAAAAAGCCCTTGCTGAGATTAAAAAGCGAACGCATTCTAAATCCGTAGTCGCCAAACATCATAGTAATGGGTCTGGTCTGATGTTGATTGGTATGGGTACAGTCTTACTCGCTCTTGCGGGTATAGGATGGTTAGCCAGTTTTGTAGAACCTAGACCAGTTGCAGAACCTGAGCGATTGGAAACTGGAGCAGTTGCAGAAGCGGAGCCAATACAGGTAAGTGTGTCTCAAGAGGAACCCACAGCGTTTGCGGATAATATAGGCTCAGGGCATATTAACAAGTGTACACCCCTGATCGAGAAAAACCTCAGGGGTGCTAACCTCAGTGGGGCAGATTGTACGAATGTGGACTTGTCAGGAGTAGATTTGACTAATGCTAACCTGACTGGTGCTAATTTCAGCCGTGCTGATTTAAGTCAGGCTAACTTCAGCAATGCCAATCTCACCGGTGCCGATTTGGCTGGAGCAGATTTAGCCAATGCGGATTTAAGCGGTGCTAACCTGACTGGTGCCAATTTAAGTAATACAGATTTAACAGGAGCTAACTTGACTGGTGCCAATCTCAATGGTACCGATCTGGCCAGGGCAGACTTAGAAAGGTCTGATCTCAGGGATGCTATGACCAATGGTGCTAATTTCGATAACACTAATTTAAATCAGGTAACTATGCCCAACGGCACAATTAACCAATAAAAAACCTACTTATCAGCGTTCTTTGCGTCTTCCTTGACTAGGTCAGCACCGGACAAAGGGGACGCAGTGGACGCGGGAAAATTTTTAACATGGGTAATTCAGAGATATTATTAAAATTGAAAACTGATATAGTTATGATATACTAAACAACTAGTGGCGGCATAGCCAAGTGGTAAGGCAGGGGCCTGCAAAGCCTTTATCCCCAGTTCGAATCTGGGTGCCGCCTTTTTGAAATGGATAATCTCGGGAAAATCTCGGAGATATGGAGTAGGAGAGGGATCCTGCTAGTAATCAACTTCCTCTGACCACAGAAGTTCAGTGTCAAGAGTTGACAAATCCTGGACTTTAGATTGGAATTGATCACAGATTGCCAAGGGATCAACCCTCCGCTCAAACAAAGGACTATCAGGAGACTGACAAAATCTACCACTGAAAAACTGACACACGGCACAGCAATGCTTTCCACTCTTAAGCCCTGCTTCAATCTCTTCTTCCTGAAGTATCATTTCCGGTTGCATGGGAGCAAGCTTGAGATTCACACCATCCCATCGCGCTTTGATAATGCCGCTGATACTCAAGGTCTGCCATCGAGGGTCTTTTTCCACCACCTCTTCGGGAACTCGCAACCAAGCATCGGTACCAAAGCTCTCTACCATCACGTCAAACTCTTGGGGTTGCTGAATCTTAGCAATCTGCTGTCGGGAAAGCTGTTCCGGTGCTACTCCTAATTCAATTTTATCTCCGACACCAGGAATATGGATATAGCATAAGGACTGATTGTCTCCAGACCGGGCTACTTGGTGTAAGGCTTCTAATTCTCCATGAATTAAGACTAGGTGCTTGGGCTTTACCTTGTTGATTACTTGTCCGAGTCCCACCTTATCGGTATGGGCAGAGAGGTTAAACCGTTTGATTTGAGCTTTGACGGTAATTGATTTCCCATCTAGTTCAACAGTGTCCCCAGTTTTGAGACTTTGCAGGAGGCGGCCAGGGGATTCTTCATCAGTGTAGCCAGAAATAAAGATGGCAGCATTCTCTCGCTCTAGCAGTGCTGAGGCATAATAGACTGACGGTCCACCGGTGAGCATACCGGAACTGGCCACAATTACACTGGGTTTTGCGATCGCAATCGGACGTTCCCGAGGGTTTTCGATAGAAATAATCGGGGGTGTACTGGTTTTATCAAAGAATGGCTCCTGGCCGTTAATCTTAACTAAGTTCTGAACTGGAATAGGCAATAAGTCCAGGTTTTCTCGAAATACCTCTGTGACTGCTCTGACCAATCCATCCACAAAGATGGGAACTGTTAATTTATTAAATAGCTTGGAAGTTCGGATGGCTAAGAGGATTTCCTGAGCTCTACCCAAAGCAAAAGAGGGAATCAAGACATTGCCCCCAGCTTGCACTACTTCAGCAATGGATTCCATCAATGCAGTTTCTTGATTTCTTCTAGCGGGGTGGACAGAGGAACCATAGGTAGACTCAGTAATTAAAATATCCGCTTCAGGAAGCTCAGCTAAATTCAAGCCGTTAGTGGTGCGACTATTGGTAGTGTGGAAGTCTCCGGTATAGAGTAAAGACATATCCTTATAGCGCAGATAGATACAAGCCGCACCCAAGATATGCCCGGCATTGATGAACCTTACCATTAGTCCCGGTAATGCCTCAAAGTCTTTGCCTACTGGTTGAGTTTCCAATTGAAACAAGGTTTGTTCTAAATCGGCCTCATCAAATAACTCTGGAGAGTCTTCATTCAGTTGCTGTATCTTCAGTCCATCCCTGAGCATGACATGGGCAATTTCCCTGGTGCCATGAGTGGAAATCATCCGCGCACCAGGGTAGCGGCTGTGAAAGACGGGCACAGCACCAAGATGGTCTTGATGGCTATGGGAGATCAGGAGCAGGTGAGGATTATCCAGATAGTCCAAGGCGGGCAAAGGGTCGTAGCCTTTGGGTCGAGTCCCACAGTCTAAGAGTACTTCATATGGCCCAATCAGAATTTGGAAACAACTGGCACCAATGCTTCTAGCTGCTCCTAAAGGAGTAACAATTAAACGATCATAGGATTGAGAATCAACACTTGCAGATGGGATATCCGGAAACTGGTAATAATATACGTGGATATAGTTTCCCTTCAAACTCACTCGTGCTTGTTGCTGGGTTGAAGGGGAAAACGCTTCCCATTCCCATCTTGTTCGACCTCGCTGTTTAGGCAAGTCTAATTGCCAATCGTTGACATCGGTTTTCTGTTTCAACGTGGCTAAGACTCTATTAATGGTTTCCGTCGGGGGAGCAGCTAGTGTGGATTTGGAGGGATAATGGTCATCTGATAGCCTGGTCAGAGCCTGCTGTAACAAGGTTGTTTGGGTTTGTTGAAATGTTGACTCATGTTTATACTTCCTAGACTCGACCGGTTTGTGGCTGCGGTTTTTCTTCCCTGGGCGACTATTGGAATTGTGCTCTCCTTGGGGTAAAGCTCGATGTAAAATCAGGGTATCTCGTTGGCGCTTAGCAACCACTTCCCACAGTTCCCCAATCTTCATGTGCTTGTTAGAGCCTAAGACACTGATTTTCAGGGTTTTCTGTCCTGGTCTGGACACTTTGAGTTGTACAAACTGTCCCCGTTTTCCTAACTGCACTACTCTGCCAGCGATTAACCATTGCTCCTCCTTGACTGTCTCAGTCATGGCTTCTAGGTAGAGAGAGCCTATTACACCATCTGAGCTAGTATTGGGAGCGACTTGCCAGGAATGGATTCCAGTAGGAATATCATCAGTGGGCAAGGTTTTGATTTTGAATCGAATGCCATCCTCACTAAGGATATAGTTTACCTGAGCTACTGACTCGATGTTTCCAGTTAAGGTGCATTGGATGGTATTGGTCATCGCTTTAGTGGCATTAGCAGTTGACTGTTTGGGGATTTTTTGGATCAGTTGCCACTTTAATGGTAGACAAGGGAATGGGAAATGATCCCAAATTAGGTGCTTAGTTACTGATAAGGTTAAAGTTTACCATATCTGGTAAAGAATAGCAGATATCGCACTCACTGATTAGGCTCAAGGAGATGCTCGCCCGGTCGCCCCTAAGGGATGCTCCTTCGCAGCCGCTACGGGAAAGTAATAAGAATGGGATATTGCTTATCGCAATATCGCAATATCGCAATAAGCAATATCGCAATAATAATAGTAAGGCAAACCCTAGGATACATTGCCAATACTATCGGACAGGATGTTATATCAAATCCGTTTAATTGTCCATAGTAAAAATTACGATATTGTTAATCATCACTAATCCTCCAGACGTGATATAAAAACTTGATACTGATTCCCTTTGATTTGGTGTTCATGATAGTTTATAATTAGACTATTATTTGGAGCAGAATAGTAGGTTCTAGTTTAGCTAAACTAGCCTAACCTATCAGCTAATAATTCATTCATAATGAGTGTAATATAACAGACCCAAAAGACCAAATTAACGTCAGCATCACCCACAATTAAAACACCTCTATAGACGTTATAGCGTTTATCATAGCTATGAGGTACACATTATTTTTTCCCTCTTCCCTCTTCCCTCTTCCCTCTTCATTCTTCCCTGCTCCGAAGTCCCTGCTCCGAAGTCCCTAAAAACCAGAGATTTGTACCTCATGGGTATAAGACTTGCTATATATATAACATCTATAGTATCCTCGGGTTTTCAAACCAAGGATTGCTTTAGATTAGCTATCCTTGGATAGCTAAATATTGGCAAAATATCGGTATTTTGAGTCAAAATCTAACACCAAACGATGAAAGCAATACTAACAGAAGACAATAGAGAGCAAACCTCATCAGAATTACTACCAATACTATTATTAGTAATTGCCTTACTTGCTTTATCTATAACAGCCATCTTAATCAGGTTTTCTCTTCAAGAAATAAGTGCTAATGCAATAGTATTCAATCGTCTTTGGATAGCTACTCTAGTCTTTGGTTTATGGAATGGAATAAACCAAGTACGCACTCAAACATCGAACAAAAAATCTGAACCACAGTCAGGTTACAAAATTGTCGATATCCTACTTTTGGTAGGCGTAGCTATCTTTCATCTGAGTGGTCGATTTTTATGGACTTGGTCCTTAACTCAGACGAGCGTTGCTAATAGCAATGTCCTATACCAATCCTAAATGATTTTGAAGAAAAATGAGATATCATGGAATATAAATTTACCACCATGTTCTCATGACTCTGGAAGAATTTATAGCTAGCAATCGAGACCCTAGAGAGCTAAAGCGAGCAA
>NZ_JAAHHM010000002.1:0-1748 GCF_010692445.1 Moorena sp. SIO3E8
TCTTTCATTCAAAAGCACCGATTGCGCTACTTGAGGTGCTGCGCGAACAGTAGCGTGGCACAGGCTTCGACCCTGTAAGGTAGCGCTAATCGCTGACCGCTGAAAGCTGACGGCTGAATGCTTACATGTTATGATAGCTTGTTTTACCCTATTATTACATCCCAATCTAGCGAAATTAGCAACATCACCGTCCAAATCAACCAGTTAGACCTGACAGGCTGGTACACTTCAGAATTGGAGATAGTGGCCGTTACTTTTCATCTAGGCGGTTCATCAACAGATTTAGTTGTTCGTGTTGCTTGTGGATGGTTTTGTTACCCTCCTGACCCTCCCAACACTTGCACGCTATGAATCTTTTGGCTCCTTATGTGATTACTCCGGCTCTGATCTTTGAATCCTTGTCATAATTTTATTACCATAATTTTTTTTTTTACAAGCCGTAAGTGATATATTGATGGGAACATCCAAATTTGGGAAATCTATCCCTAAAATTAACGATAATACTAGGGTTTAAAACCATAATTAAAAGTGTTATGTACAAAAATGGTATGCTTCTTAATTATTGATGATTGACGCTTGATAATTGCTAAATCTTAGCATTGCTTGATTCCAGGAAAGGAGATTAATTTAGTGGCAAATCAACTGAAACGCATCGCCATGTGGGCTAGTCCACGATGTCTTTCGACAGTTCTACTACGTTCTTGGGGAAATCGCCCAGATACCTTTGTGCAAGACGAGCCGTTTTATCCACATTATCTTTCAGTCACTGGTCGGAAAGACCCGGGAATGGAAGAAGTGCTCAACCGTTATGAAACAGACTGGGTCAAGATTGTAGAGCAAGTGACGACCGGGTCAATACCAAACGACAAATCGATCTATTACCAAAAGTTTATGATCTATCGACTCCTACCCCATATCGACATTAGTTGGGTTCCCCAATTGACCAACTGCTTTCTGATTCGTGAACCTCGGGAGATGCTCCTATCTTATCTTCGGCTATGGCCTAATCCGACATTGGAAACCATAGGGATGCCACGACTTAAGCAATTGTTTGAAATAGTCCGTGACTATTCAGGTGTCATTCCGCCGGTAATCGATGCCCGTGACCTACAGGAAAACCCACGCCATACTTTGTCCTTGCTCTGCGAAGCGGTAGAGGTTGAATTTACAGATGCGATGTTAAATTGGTCTAAAGGCAACCCAACCACTGATATTTGGTGTCAATATCAGTGGTATGACACGGTGAGAAACTCAACCGGGTTTCACCCCTACAAACCCAAAAGCGATGCCATCCCGGAGCGCTTTGAGGATCTTCTTTCCCAGTGCAATCAAATCTACAGGGAATTATACAAATATCGCCTTGTGTGACAACGAAGGGGTGACCAGCAAGCTCAGGGCAAACGCATCTTGTTGGGTAACCGGGGATAGTTATCAATAAACCCTGGCTTATGGTGCTTGTTGAGAAGATACTTTCCACATATAGTGTTTTTTTAATTTATAAAATACTATAATATAGCACTCAAAAAATTATTAGATGCGTTTGCCCTAGGGCTGTATACCTAAGGGTTTTCGGAACTTCAACCAATGGTATAACTTCACGGTAAGACCAGTTGCTAAGACGTCAGACAACTAGTATTTAGCTGGGACAAGCCTTTGAGCTGTTCCAAAAAAAATAACCCCTGAGTGTCTTGCTGTTAGATCACAGCTCGACCAACTAAGGGGTATCGATGGCTGAATTGCGTAAGCTA
>NZ_JAAHHM010000002.1:1848-169743 GCF_010692445.1 Moorena sp. SIO3E8
TCAGACAACTAGTATTTAGCTGGGACAAGCCTTTGAGCTGTTCCAAAAAAAATAACCCCTGAGTGTCTTGCTGTTAGATCACAGCTCGACCAACTAAGGGGTATCGATGGCTGAATTGCGTAAGCTATTTACTACTATCCACAGCGGCTGTATGCGATCGCGTTTTCGCAAAGTTAACCTTATATTAACCAATGGTATAACTTCACGGTAAGACCAGTTGCTCAGACCTCAGACAAATAGTATGTAGCCGGGAAACGCTTTTGAGCTGTTACACAAAAAAAATACCCCTGTCTTGCTCTTAGATCACAGACAGAGGAATGAAGGGGTATTGATGACTGAATTGCGTAAGCTATTTACTACTATCCACAGCGGCTGTATGCGTACGGGTTTTCTTATAGTTAACCAATGGTATAACTTCACGGTAAGACCAGTTGCTCAGACCTCAGACAACTAGTATTTAGCTGGGACAAGCCTTTGAGCTGTTCCAAAAAAAATAACCCCTGAGTGTCTTGCTGTTAGATCACAGCTCGACCAACTAAGGGGTATCGATGGCTGAATTGCGTAAGCTATTTACTACTATCGACAGCTGCTGTATGCGATCGCGTTTTTCCAACGTTAACCAAAGAGTTAACCTTATGTATAAGAGATGGTTTAGCCGATGATGGCGGTTTCGGGCAACCAAGAATACCCAAGAATACCAGTGCCTGCACCCTTTGGGAGCGTCAATTTGCTACACTTCTGATCAAATATTGGTATTGCCTCCAAAATCAAAACCATGACAGCTACACCACTTGCATCCATACCCCTAAGTGCGATCGCTCAAAAAACCCGTCAAGCTGCACAGAAGTTAGCCGTTCTCTCAACAAAGGCTAAAAATGAAGCTATTGAGGCAATAGCCCAAGCCTTGGAAGCTGCAGCACCGGAAATCCTAGCGGCGAATGCTGCAGACTGCCAAGCGGCTGAGGCAGATAACATTCCGAAACCCCTTTACAATCGCCTGAAGTTGAACGAAACGAAGCTCAAGGGGGCTATTCAGGGGGTGCGAGATGTGGGCAACCTTGGTGATCCTGTAGGCAACGTCCAAATTCATCGAGAACTGGATCAAGGACTAATCCTCAAACGAGTCACTTGTTCCTTAGGAGTTTTAGGAGTTATCTTTGAAGCTCGTCCCGATGCCTTAATTCAAATTACCTCTCTTGCGATTAAATCCGGTAATGGTGTTATCCTCAAAGGCGGTAAAGAAGCAATTCGCTCCTGTGAAACCCTAGTCAAAGCAATTCATAAAGGATTATCTACGACAGCAGTTGATCCAGCAACGGTACAGTTGTTAACCACTAGAGAAGAAATCAAAGAGCTGTTACAACTAGACAACTATGTGGATTTGATTATTCCCAGAGGGTCGAATGCTTTTGTTCGGTTTGTGCAGGAGAATACTCGTATTCCAGTACTCGGTCATGCTGATGGAATTTGCCACCTCTATATTGATGCAGCAGCTGACTTGGAGAAAGCGGTAACTATCACCGTTGATGCTAAAACGCAATATCCAGCTGTTTGTAATGCTATTGAAACCCTGCTGGTGCATTCAGCAATTGCTCCTCGTTTCCTGCCCCTAGCAGCAGAAGCTTTGAAAAAGCGTAATGTAGAATTGCGAGGGGATGAAGCTAGCCGTGAGATTATTCCAATCTCGGTAGCAACGGATGAGGATTGGTCTACAGAATACAGTGATTTAATTCTTTCTATCAAAGTAGTAGATTCTGTAGAAGAAGCGATTAACCATATCAATACTTATGGTTCCAGACATACGGATGCAATTGTTACTGAAGACCAGGAGGTAGCAGATAGCTTCGGAAATCAAGTGGATGCCGCTAATGTTTTCCACAACTGTTCTACTCGCTTTGCCGATGGTTTCCGTTATGGGTTTGGAGCAGAAGTAGGAATTAGCACTCAACAAATGCCCCCTCGTGGTCCAGTGGGGTTAGAAGGATTAGTAACTTACAAATACAAGGTTACAGGGAATGGTCACATTGCGGCTACTTATGTTGGTGAGAATGCTAAGGCTTTTACCCATCGGGATATGTGATGTTCTTCCTTAAATTTATCTTGTTAAATAAACTAAGAGGTTTTAAATTCCGAAAGGATTTTCCAGTAATGCTTTGAGTATAATTCTACTGCCAGGGGCACCTAGTAAGCGATGCAGCGCGGTCTTGGGGGTTTCCCCCATGAGCGACTGCATCAAGACAGTGCTCTTGATCGATATTTTTAGACTTTTGCAAGAGGTCTATAAAAAAAACCTCAGCGGGTAGCTGAGGAATTAGTCACGTTGCATCTACTATTTCTTAATCCTTGATTGGTCTCTCTCGATCCGGAAGAAATTAGAAATGCTTACGTCAAGGAGACAGCCAAGATGGCTATCCCACATAGAACTGATAGATTGGTTGAGATAAGATTAAACAAAAAAAATCCCCAGCGGGTAGCTGAGGGATTAGTCAGGGTGCATCTACTATTTCTTAATCCTTCATTGCTCTATCTAGATCCGGAAGAAATTAGAAATGCCTAAGCCAAATAGAACTGATAGATTAGTTGAGACAAGAGTGAACAAAAAAAATCCCCAGCCGGTAGCTGATGGATCAGTCAGGGTGCATCTACTATTTCTTAATCCTTCATTGCTCTGTCTCGATCCGGAAGAAATTAGAAATGGGTAAGCCAAATAGAACTAATAGATTGGTTGAAACAAGATTAAACAAAAAAAATCCCCAGCGGGTAGCTGAGGGATTAGTCAGGGTGCATCTACTATTTCTTAATCCTTCATTGCTCTGTCTCGATCCGGAAGAAATTAGAAATGGGTAAGCCAAATAAAACTGATAGATTGGTTGAGACAAAATTGAACAAAAAAAATCCCCAGCCGATAGCTGAGGAAGGAGTCAGGGTGCATCTACTATTTCTTAATCCTTCATGGCTCTGTCTCGATCCGGAAGAAATTAGAAATGGGTAAGCCCAATAGAACTGATAGATTGGTTGAGACAAAAGTGAACAAAAAAAATCCCCAGCCGATAGCTGAGGAAGGAGTCAGGGTGCATCTACTATTTCTTAATCCTTCATTTGTCTATCTAGATCCGGAAGAAATTAGAAATGGGTAAGCCAAAGAAAACTAATAGATTGCTTGAGACAAGAGTGAACAAAAAAAATCCCCAGCCGGTAGCTGAGGAAGGAGTCAGGGTGCATCTACTATTTCTTAATCCTTCATTTGTCTATCTAGATCCGGAAGAAATTAGAAATGGGTAAGCCAAAGAAAACTAATAGATTGCTTGAGACAAGAGTGAACAAAAAAAATCCCCAGCCGGTAGCTGAGGAAGGAGTCAGGGTGCATCTACTATTTCTTAATCCTTGATTGCTCTCTCTAGATCCGGAACAATTTAGAAATGCCTAAGCCAAATAGAACTGATAGATTAGTTGAGACAAAATTGAACAAAAAAAATCCCCAGCGGCTAGCTGAGGGATGAGTCAGGGTGCATCTACTATTTCTTATTCCTTCATGGCTCTGTCTCGATCCGGAAGAAATTAGAAATGGGTAAGCCAAATAAAACTGATAGATTGGTTGAGACAAAATTGAACAAAAAAAATCCCCAGCCGATAGCTGAGGAAGGAGTCAGGGTGCATCTACTATTTCTTAATCCTTCATTGATCTATCTAGATCCGGAAGAATTTAGAAATGGGTAAGCCAAATAGAACTGATAGATTGGTTGAGACAAAATTAAACAAAAAAAATCCCCAGCGGGTAGCTGAGGGATTAGTCAGGGTGCATCTACTATGTCTTAATCCTTCATTACTCTGTCTCGCTCCGGAAGAAATTAGAAATGCTTACCCTAAGGAGACAGCCAAGATGGCTATTCCACATAGAACTGATAGATTGGTTGAGACCAGAGTGAACAAAAAAAATCCCCAGCGGGTAGCTGAGGGATCACTCAGGGTGCATCTACTATGTCTTAATCCTTCATGGTTCTACCTAGATCCGCTGGTTCCCAGATCCGCTGTGCCCAGATCCCCTATTCCCTATAGCTGAAATCCCCGAGTTTTGAGTAAATTCTGACTAATTAAAGCCTGAAACCCTTGTATAAACTGGGTTTCGGGTGTTTTGTCTTACACAGCTACTTGAGTTCCAGGGTACCATGGGCAATTTGCCCTTGACTTATCCACTCAAGTTTCAGTACAATAAAGTAGAACATTTGTACTACTTTATTGTTTTCTCTTAACCATTGCACCCACACCCCTAGAGCCATCACATCGCTCCTACAACGAAGGATTGTAGAGCAGCGATTGGCCTACAGCCACGCTAAGCGATCGCGTATCCCTGTGGGTAGTGTGGGGTACTCCCCGTTAGTAACTGGCTGATAGGGAAACCTCTTGTTTGGGAATTATCTCAGATAAGAGCACTGTTCTAAGAGCACTGTTCTAGTAGGGAGTAGTTAGTGGATCAATATTGCTAAACAGCCACCGGCTACTATAGCGTTTCCTATATTAATGAAATACACACACCTATTTTTTCCCTGTTCCCTATTCCCGATTCCCGAGGACTTACGCGGTTAAGTTTATTTCGCCCCCCTAGCCCCCCAATTCTGGGGAGAATGATGTCAAAGTCCCCCAGAATTGGGGGATTTAGGGGGCAAATGCGTAAGTCCTATTCCCGATTCCCGATTCCCGATTCCCTACTCCCTACTCCCTATTCCCTGGCCGCAGCGCTATAGCAATTTTCAACTAATCATTTTCAAGTAAAAAAATCTAAATATCGTCAAAGGAACACACTATATGGTTGCCACAAAAGACAGTAAAGACCAAATTTTCCAAGCCTTTGAGCAAATCCTAAAAGAGCGGCAAAACATTGACTCAAAAATTGCCACCAAAGAAGAGGAGGCGGAAAAAGCTAAAAATCAACAAGTGCTGGAAACGGCCTCAAACTATACCGTTGATAATATTGTCAAAGGAATGGCTGATTTACAGCTAGAGTTTGGCACCATTGTTAATGAATTGTCAGAAAAATTATCCTCAGAAGCCTCTAAACTTGATCAGCTAAAGCTGGCGATTAAGGTAGAAACTGAACACTTGCAATACCTTCAGCAAATTCGAGTTGTAGCTGATGCCTTACATTTGCTGAATCAAGAGCACCAGGAAAAGCTGAAATCTCTAGAGCAAAAAGCAGATCAACAGCGAGAAGAGATCGAAAAAGACCAAGAGCAAAAACGTAAGCTTTGGCAAAAAGACCAAGAAGACTTTGAAATAGCACGTCAAGAACAAAACGAATTATTGACTCGGGAACGACAACGCCAAGAAGCTGACTATCAATACGAATTAGAACGTAACCGTAAAATTGAGACGGATCAGTATGAAGAACTGAGCCGTAACCAGGAGCGAGAATTACAAGAGGCCAATCAAGAAAAAGACAAGCAATGGTCTGAGCGAGAACAGAAGCTAGAAGAATCTCAAGCCCTGTTTGAAGAGTATCAACAGAAAGTGGAAGCTTTCCCAGCTGAGCTAGATGAAATCGTTAAAAAAGTAAAAGACAAAGCCATTAAAAAAGTCCAAAACGACGCTAAGGTACAGTCTGATTTACTCGCCAAAGAGTGGGAAGTTACTCAACAGGGTTATGACGTTAAAATTCAGTCTCTGGAGCAACACATAGAAAAACAAAATAAACAAATAGAAAATCTATATAGTCAGCTACAAGAGACCCTGAAACAGTCCCAAGCCCTGACCTTAAAAGCTTTTGATGGCTCTTCAAGCAGCAAGGCTAAAAATTAGTGAATAGTGATACCAGTTCAGAAATTGTCAAATAGAATATAACCTTGAAAGTATGACACGCAAACCTAACAGCAAGAACACCAAAGCAGAAATTTTAGAGGCTTACAAAGAATTACTAGCAGAACGAAATGCTTTGGAAAAAGAAATGAAGCAGATGAACAATGCGGGAACTCTTCAAGTATCCACGGTGGAAAAAAAGCAAACTAATGGATCAGTATCAGCAAAAGTCATGAAAGACAAAATGATGTATACCCTTGACAGCCTGGTTAAGCTGCAATTAGGGTTTGGTAGTAGTGTCAGTGAGTTGTCGGAAAAACTAACATCAGAAGCGGCTAAGCTAGAAGAATTAAGAACAGGGGTTACTGAGGAAACTCAACAACTTTCTGAACTCCACAATTTATCAGAAATTCAAGACGAGACCTTAGATACCTTAATCGAAACCTATCAGAATAGCTCTAAAGCATTCGATGAAGAAATTTACCAAAGACGGGAAGAGTTAGAGCTGGAAATAAATCAGTTACAACAATCCTGGTACAAAGAAAAAGAGGAACACCAACGAGCTATTAAAGAACGCAATGAAGAACAGAGGAAAATCCGTGATCGGGATGCTAAAGAATATGATTATAATTTAGCCCTACAACGCAGCTTAGATGAAGAAGCTTACAAGCATAACCAAGAAGGTTTATACAAAGAACTGGAGGAAACAAGGCAACAACAAGAGAAACAATGGGCAGAGCGGGAAAATGCGATCGCAGAGCGAGAGAAGCAGTTTGAAGAAGCAAAAACTAAGGTAGAAGCCTTCGACCAGGAAAAATCTGTCGCTATCAAAAAAGCCCAAGAAGAAGGCAAAGCGATTGCTAGCCACCAGGTGAAAATTCAAGCCGACTTGCAGAATAAGGAATTAGAAGGAAATAATCGTGTCTATCAGCTAAGAATTGAATCCCTGGAACAGACAATAAAGGAATCCTCAGCACGGATACACAGTCTTTCCCAGCAACTCGATACTGCCCTCAAACAAGTTCAGGATTTAGCGGTCAAGGCAATTGAGGGTGCTTCTAATATCAACTCTTATCAAGCCCTTAAAGAAATTGCCTTAGAGCAAGCCAAAAATCCCACTAAGGGTAAATAAGCTGAGGGGGTGACAACAAAGCTAAAAAGGAGACAGGGTGTGGGGTGTGGGGTGTGGGGTGTGGGGTGTGGGGTTGAAGAAAGATAGTTTACTTGTATCATATAATGACAATAGAATCTTATCGTGACCTAAAGGTTTGGCAGGTAGGGATGGATTTAGCTCAGATGTGCTATTTAGCTACTCGTCATTTTCCCAAAGAAGAACTTTATGGAATGATTTCCCAGAAATGCCTATGCATCAGCTTCAATTCCAGCTAATATTGCTGAGGGATATGGAAGAAAAACAAGACTTGAGTATATTCAGTTTTTATATATTGCACAAGGTTCCCTCAAAGAATTAGAAACTCATCTTCTACTATCGAAAAGGGTGAAGTTAGGGTCGGGTGAAGTTATTGACTCCCTTCTTAGCCAATGCGAGTCGAATGGTAGATTACTATCAGCTCTAATTCGCGCCCTAGAAAACAAGAACTGATTTTCCCTACCCCCCACCCTTATGAGTAGGGTGTAGGGGGTGGGGTGTGGGGTGTGGGGGATAAGAAAGCGATGCATGCATCGCTTGTTCGTTGTTTTCCTTTTCCTCTCCCTCTGGGTCGTCCCATGTTTTACCCAAATGTAAAAAACCTACCCCCCACACCCTACCCCCCACACCCCACACCCCGCGCCTCACGTCTTTGTTAAAAACCTACTCTTATGAGTTGTATCATCAGTAATATTGGGTCAAAGCACTAATCAACCGATGGAAACAATTTCGGTAAGTGGCGACTCATGATCACCAGTTTGCTGATCTCAATTGAGCTATGGAGCGCGTTCGCGTAGCGTGGCCTACGGCCAATCGCTTCCATTTTTTTTTGGGTTGTTAGGTCAGCAAACACATCTTAAGTTGTCAATTTCGGTATCAGTGTTCTAGTCTATGGTTATGAACGTAATCAAAGAAATTCGGGTGTTACTGATTGAGAGGGGTGATTTGGTGCAGTTGGGTCTAAGAAAAGTCTTGGAGCAGTACAAGGAAGTCAGTTTGGTGTCCCAAGTTTCTAGCATGCGTCATGTGGCGGCCTTTTTAAAAAAATCTAACCCGGACGTAGTAGTCATTAATTTAGAGCCTTCAAGCAATAGTGATGCGTTATTGCGGTTAGTCAGAAATTGGAAAGTGGCATTTTTTACTAACATATTGCTCCTATCTTGGGACACATCAGAAGAATTTGTTATAAGCGCTTTTGGGGCTGGGGTAGATTCTTATTATCTAAAACGTATCAATTTTCCGAAAACTAATGTAGACACCAGTACTTTCTTAGATGCTTTGAGAGCTACCTATGAAGGGCAACACTGGATTGATCCAGAAATAGCTGGTTATCTCCTAAAAAATAGTATCAAGTCACCGGTTAAGAATTTTTCTGGGATTACTTTAATCAATTCCTGTGAGCCTGACTATTATCAAATTCTTAGGGAAAATCCACTGACTGAACGGGAGCTAACTGTCTTGGAATTGATCGTAGCCGGTTATACCAATGACGAAATTGCCGAGCGATTATTGCTAGGTCTTGGCACAGTTAAAACTCACATTCGGTCTCTGCTTTGGAAACTGTGCTGTGACGATAGAACACAAGCAGCAGTGCAAGCACTTCGCAGTGGTTTGGTGAAGTAGATATAGCAGTTTTAAATTGGGTGAGTTACAACGTTTTAGGGAGTAGGGAGTAGGGAGTAGGGAGTAGGGAGCGGTGCGACCCGTGGCGAATTAAATTCGCCTACGGAAAGCGCACCGTAGGGAAGTCAGAAGAAGGAAGTTTGGAATAGAGAATAGCAATGCAGCGGTTTTTAATAACACCAAAAAATCCTCCAAGCTCTTTCCTAATGCTCCCTGCTCCCTGCTCCCTGCTCCCTTTTCGTTCAATCCTATGCTCACAACTCAAATATAAATGCTTTATCCATTAATGTTTTAAGTTTAGTGGTTGTACTTTAATTACTTAAGTTATCTTTTCAGCAAAATAGCTTATTAACTACTAAGTACAAACGCCTCTACCTATAGGTTGGGTTTCAGCGTTTTTTTTGTTAAGTTTTTTTTATTTTATCAGAGTTTTCTTAAAATTAAGTTTATTTATCTATTCCTTTTGGACGAGTAACATTTTGATACTTTTGCGGAGCTGTGCCAATGATATTGAGAGGTTAACTAACTGTAATCCCTGGGGTGAAACAATTACAATCATTTAGGCTATTAAAAATGCTCGTTAAATCAGTAACATTTATTAATCAAGATAAATTGAACTATTCCTCTGGGATCGCTTTTGCGATTTCAAAATTTTCTGTATCACAATAAGAGTCAGAATATTTACGGGAAGAAAAATTCACCATGGTCAACAAGTCCTTTGTTGCGATGTCACCTCGTCAACAACAGCGTTGGAAAAGTAAAGAAACTATGTTTGCTAAGTTGCTTGCTAAGTTGTTTGCTCAGTTGAAGCAAGTGCCCTTGGGCTATTTAATGGGCATGGCTGCGATCGCAATGGCATTGGATCTCTATATCAGTACCTCCCTCACTCCTTTGATGGCTGTATCATTTTTGATATGTCTAGTTGTGGGAGTGAAGTGGATTGGAGTCCAACCTAGTAATTCTGGGAATCAAATTCAACGGCTAATCAGGAAATATGGTTTAGGAGCCTGTCTTTTCCTATTCGCCTTTCTGTGGTTTATGTTGGACTTTACCGCTGCGCCAGCCCATGCCCAGTTTTTCAGAGTCGCAGAAGATTGGCTAACTAGTGCTATTCCTGAAGTAGACGCCGATTTGGTGTCCCTGGTGTTTAACGTTTTACGAGCACTATTCCTCATTTATTTGGGTATTTCATTGGTAAAAGTAGTCAATGCTGCCCAACAAGATGATGACTGGAAAACCCTAGCCCGTACTCCGATCATCATTTTGATTGTAGTTACCTTGGGTGATCTGTTAGCAACCTACATTACTGGCACAGGAGCATAAACTACGCGCTTATCTAATTTGCCTGTTGAGTTTTATCTAGCTGAAGGGATGAGTAGTCAGGGTTTTATTGAGATTGAAGGTTTTTTCAATCACTGATAGGAACGCAAGTCTGATCCAAAATAGCTTGACCTATGGCAAATAATTCAGAACAACAATTCCGTCGTGTTAACCGAACTCTTGATGAAAAACCGAGAATTGGTCCTATTCCAGCCGATCAGTTTATCCCCTGGGCAGTAATTTGGGCACTTGCCTATTACATCATCAAGGGAGTACTAGGAGCTAGTTGGGTATGGACATCTTGTTTCGGAGTTTGGGGTATGTCTACTTGGTGGGTGCTAACTTCCTCTAGCCATTGGAAATTTCTTTCTAAGTTTATACCTGTACCTCAATGGACAAGAGGAATGGGTAGATACCAAAGACTTTTAGATGTTAAACGGGAAAAGGCAAAGGGCAAAGGCTAAAAAGTATGACAACAACTCAAGCTCACGATCAAGCTAAACAAAAGATGGGAAAGAAGCGGGTTGATGTAGGAAATGGTAAAAAGAAAACCTTAAAGCCGTTCGAGGATGACTGTAAGTTAGCGAGTTTCCTAGAAGTCAGAATTGATGGGTCTGATGTTGGGGCATACATTCTCAGAAAAGGAGAAGCTTCCTATAAATTTGTGTTTGGTTTTGAATGTCGAGGCATACACACCACCTTACGCCAGGAGTTAATTGATCCGGTTTTTGATGCCATCGAAGCTGGGTTAAAAGATTTCCCAGAGCAGGAAACCCTCACTATTCACCTAACGTCTTTCACTGATGACACTGATAGACAAAACACGTTGAGTCAGCTGATAAAGGGTACCGAATCTAACGAGTTAAAGTACCTAATTATGGGAGAAAAGAAGCGAATTCAAGACTTGACAAAAGGGGGAATTAGAAAGCCAAAGACCTTGTATTTATTTGCTACCTATACCGTAGAATCAGGTCGAGAGGGAGCATCTGATAAAATCGAAGAATTTTTGATGACAGCTACCAAGTGGTGGAACGGATTCATTGGCAAGCTGGATGAGTATGAAAAACAGCAGATCGAGAGAGTGATAGAGATTGCCTTTAATAATGGCTATCAATTTTGGGAAAGGCTGTTGAGCAATCAAATGGGTCTATCGATTCGCCCTCTTTCTGCTCAAGAGTGTTGGAATTATGTGTGGCAGCGATTTAATAATACACCACCTCGTTCAGTTCCCCAGTTGCTTTCCTTAACTGAAGCTGGAGTTACCGAGGAGGTTTACTCAGAAATCCACCCGGTTTCTCTGTTAATGGAAGACTATACCGCTATTCCATTTGCTGATCGACGTTGGATTAATCTCAAAGACCAGTATACGGCAGTCATGCTCTTTTTAGACAAGCCTGAGGGGTGGAGGAATAAAGAATCCCAAATGCGCTATCTCTGGCAAGTCATGGCAAAAGATGAAGTCTATGACACCGATTGTTTTTGTGAGATTTCCAAAGCGAATATTAAAACAGTAACCAGCAAAATGCATTCGCTGACGAAACAGGCAAATGTCTCCTCAAAATATGCAGAAGAGAAAAATACGATTAATGTTAAAGCCCAATTAAATATTCAGAAAAATGTCGAGGCTCAGGCTGCTATATATGAAGGAGCTGTGCCATTTAATGTCTCGGTTGTTTTCTTAGTCCATCGCGATTCTCCACAAGAGTTAGATCAGGCGTGTTATACGTTAAAATCTTATTTTCCGCCACCAGCTTGGATGGTAAGGGAGACCGAATATCCTTGGAAAATATGGCTAGAAACCTTACCAATTTCCTGGAGCAGACTATTAATGCGTCCGTTTAAGCGATCGCATACCTATTTAAGCCATATTGCACCAGGGTTAATGCCAGTAGTCAAAACCCGGACAGTGGATAGAACAGGATTTGAATTAATCTCTGCGGAAGGGGGTACGCCAGTTTTTATTGACTTATTCAAACAGCATAAAAACCTAGGTATTTTCGGAACCACCCGCAGTGGAAAATCTGTGTTGGCATCAGGAATTATTACCCAAGCCTTGGCTCATGGTATCCCCATCTCAGCTATGGATTATCCAAAACCCGATGGCAGTTCTACCTTTAGTGACTACACCGCTTTTCTCGGGGATAAAGGAGCTTATTTTGATATTGGTCGAGAGGCAGTTAATCTTTTTGAATTGCCCAATTTAAAGGGATTAGATGCTAAACTACAACAAGAGAGACTTACAGAATACAAAGAATTCTTAGTCGAAGCACTAATGCTAATGGTTCTTGGCTCCACGACGTTTCATGACCGGACTTATACGGATAACATCAGAGCCATGTTAAGCTTAGCAATCAAAGCCTTTTTTGATGATGATCAAATCCATGACCGTTATGTAGCGGCAAATATCAATGGCTTAGACTCTCAAGAATGGCAATTAATGCCTACCCTGGCAGATTTTATTGATTTTTGTTCCTTAGAAAGATTGCGGGTTACCTCTGTATCTGGGGATATCCTTCAAGCCTTGGATCAAGTCAAATTGCGACTGAGGTATTGGATCAATAGCCGAGTAGGACAAGCAATTAGTCGTCCTTCTACCTTTAGAAGTGATGCTCAGTTATTAGTCTTTGCCTTACGGAATATTAGTAGTGACGAAGATGCTGCACTACTCTCCTTAGGGATTTACTCAGCAGCCTTAAGACGTTCTTTAGCCTCGCCGGTTAGTATATTTTTCATCGATGAAAGTCCCATTCTATTCCAGTATAATTCCATTGCTGAATTAATTGGCAGATTGTGTGCTAATGGAGCAAAAGCCGGAATTCGGGTAATTTTATCGGCTCAAGATCCAGATACAATTTCCAAGTCTCCCAGTGCCGCGAAAATTTTTCAGAATATAACAACTCGCTTAGTAGGGAGAATTCAACCAACAGCAGTGGATAGCTTTGTCAATATTTTGAAATATCCTTCAGAGATTATTAACAAAAATGCCACAGAAGGATTTTTCCCTAAACAAGAAGGAATGTATTCTCAATGGTTACTCGATGACAATGGGATTTACACCTACTGTCGATTTTATCCCGGTTCAGCACTGTTAACAGCTGTTGCTAATAATCCTGAAGAATCAGCAATTCGTCAGACAGCAATGCGCTTACATCCCCAGGATAAAATTATGGCTATGCATTATGCTAGTAAAAAAATGGCCGAAATGCGTAATTCAGAAGTCCAAGTCGTGACTTCAAAGTTACCCGATCCGAGAGCAGAAGTTAGACTTCAAAATTAAGCCTTCAAAATAGAAGATGATCTAGGTGAGTCAGGGATACGCTTTTATCGTTTAGCTTTCAGTTCTCAGTCTTTAGGCTTTTTTCGTAACTATTCAATCAAGGAGTTCAATCATGGCTAAAAATATCACCAAAACTTGGCTACAGTTGTTAATTATTAGTACCCTAATTACAACAGTTCCTAAACCAGCCTATGCTTCTGGTGGAATTGTGGATAGTTTTGTTGACTCGTTTGTTGAGGAATTTCAGAAGGTTAAGTCTTACTTTACAAATTTCTTCGATGAATTTACCAATCTACCAGAAACCATAGACAACGATTTGAAATCAGCATTGGAAGATTCCATGGGAGTTTTAGGTATCCCCGATGTGGAAGACGTCAGAGCTTCAATTGAGGAAAGTCTCCAAGAAAGCGATTACCCAATTTATGAAGGAGACAAACTTGCTAATGAAGTAGAAAGGCAAGTTGCTAGAGCGTCAGCCTCTCGTGTTCTGAGTCAAGAAGGACAGCAGCAGTCAATCCAGGAGCTACAGCAAATGCAGGATACTGTTTCACAGGTACAGCAATCAGCACAAACAGCTCAAAATCAGACAGTTACTCAGAATGTGATCAAAGAAGTCGCTCTTCAGAATGCTCGTCAAGCCGCCATACTCGGCTCTTTGCAAGCCGCTACCGTTGAAGAAGCGCAACGACAAGAAATTTCTAACATGCTCCAAAGCAATATCTCTCGTGCTTTGGATGGACAAACTCAGGCAGATCAATACCAAAAACTGGGCGCTGGTATGGAAACTTTGAGAATTACCTCCTTAAGTGGCTTGTTTTAGTTAGCTAAAGAGTTAACTGTTGACTGTTGATCGTTAATTGTTAACCGTTAACCGTCAACAGTTATCTGGATCCAGAATTCTTCAATTATTTATCAATTCTGAACTGACTCACGCTCCGCACTTAGCACTTATAGGACTACGCATTAAGGTGTTTGACATTGATACAAGCTGAAACGCTCTTTTAGTGAACTTTTGCCTCTTGCCTCTTGCCAATGCCATTGCGCGTAGCGCTATAACACTCCTCACTCACAACTATTTCTCTTATGTCTCCTTGGTCTAGCTTACCTGCTTGTCCCTATTCCTACCTTCTTTGTTTATCCCCATGTGTAGCGATCGCCATGTCTGTTCGTCCTTATATTCCGGATTTCCTCCGTCTGCCGATCTCTGCGAATTCTTCATCTACCCACTCTCCCCAATGTTTCAACTTTGCTGATCCCATCACTAATCACGTAAAGAGGTAATCATTAAATGATAGTCACCCCCAACTTAATCGCTCAATTTAGTAATGGAGCCTCTCAGATTATCCAGAATGGTCGTACCGGACAAATTGCGATCGCAGAAGCCATGAATGAGCTCTGGAGTGAAGTCCTCGGAGGTGGGTTGTATGCTGTGATCGCTACACTGGGGGTGTTTTTTGCCGTGGGAAGCTTAGTTCTATTCATGACTCAATGGGCAAAAGCTTTAATAGAATACGATGAGCCAATTATGTGGTCTGAGATCATCTGGCCCTTATTAGTCGCGGTTTTGTTAGCGAATGATGGAGCAATGTTAGCCAATGGCACCCAAGGACTCAGAAGTGTAATCAACAATACCTCTAATTCACTACTGCAAAACACATCTGCCAGAATTTCTTTGCAAGAATCCTACCAAATTGTAACAGAAAATATTGGGGCAAAGGCGGTTATTGATTCCTTGGTTTCTCAATGTGATTCTATCGTCGATGTTCAACAACAGGTGGATTGTTTAACAAATGCAGAGCAACAAGCACAGGAGTTTTCTAGAACATTACAACCCTCATCTCAGGCATTGCTCTCTCAAATTGGTTCATTGCTGAATCCTCTGAATGTTACTGAACGAGTCGGCTTTGCGTTACAAACCGCAGTAACGGGTTGGTTAATGTCGATTGGTATGGCATTTCAGTGGGTAGCAGAAGTTTCCATGTTGCTAACCGGACTATTAGGACCATTAGCGGTTGGTGCCACATTATTACCTGTGGGAGCTAAGGCAATTTACGCTTGGTTAATTAGCTTTTTCTCCATCGGTTTAGTGAAAATATGCTACAACATTATTGTTGGGTTAGTCGCCACATTAATTGTTAATGCTGAGAGTTATAACCCATTAGTTTTTGCGTTTGTCGCTGGATTAATTGCCCCCATCCTAGCGTTAGTATTAGCCGCTGGAGGAGGTCTAGCTATTTTTAATAGCTTAAACTCCTTCAGTGCTTTTGTATTAGGAGGCTTGAAATAAATGGACAGCACGACTAGTTCTCCTCAGAATAAGCTAAAATTTCTCCAAAGAGGTAAGAAGAGTACTTGGTTATCCAGTTTCAATGTGACGGATAGTCTGGGGATTATCTTAATCAGCAACTTTGCTTACAATACCTTAATTCTGTTTTTCTTAGCCCTGTTGTATGGCGCTCAAGCCAGGCTAGCTAATAAGCCAGCTCCTTCCTTGGTGCAATTGAATACTGGTGAAACCACTGCTGTAGAAGCCATTGGGAATAAAGAACGGACAGCAGAGGTAATTAAAGCATTTACCATTAAAACCATGAGTGACCTGTTTACTTGGACAGGGCGATTACCTGGAAAAGATGGCGTTCCCTTTTCTAACTTAGACTCTGATCCAGGAGTAGAAATTAATGGCAAAGGTAGGCGTCGAGGTAAAATATCTACTCAAGCCTGGAAAGCTAGCTTTGCCTTAGCCGATGATTTTCGTGATCCGTTTCTCTTAAAGTTAGTAGACTTAACGCCATCCAACGTATTTAAGGGCAAAACACAATTTGCTTTTGTCCCCCAATTTGTCAGAGAACCTATTAAAATAAAAGAAGGGGAATGGACAATCGATTTGGTTGGCACGTTAACCGTTCTAGATACTACCAATAATTTGCCTAGCTATATTCCCTTCAACAAACAGGTTCATGTACGGGCAGTGGAGCCTCCTAAGTATTCACCAGGTATGGCAGAGGATAGTCTACCTCCAATTATTGCTAAAGCTAGAGAAAAAGGTTTGGAGGTGGTCAGTATCAAAGATTTAGACTCGAAATAAACCTGAATCATGAGTCGAATAGTCTTGATTACAAGAGTCCAATAATCCAGGTATTCGTCGGTGTTAATACATCCGTGTTGTGCGACTATTACATCAACTGGAATAATTACAGCAACTGGGAGAAATTATGAAGCTATCAGATCTCAAAGACTTTGATGTCCAAAGTCTCGAACATAAATCTGAAGAAGAAATGAGTAAAAAAACTCTGATTCAGCAGAACAATGGTGCAGAGAATACCGCCCCGACATGGACAGAAGAATCATTAGCTGAGTTGCTAAAATTTGATACTAGTTATGACCAAGAACAAAATCCTAGCACTCAGGGGGGAATAGCATCGACTAATGGTACCGCTGATTTAGATCCAGACTTAAATGTTACCCAACAGGAATTCGCAAAATCCGGTTGGGCAAAAGGTGCTTCCGTTGGTGCAGTAACTGGGTCAATTGCTGTAGTCGCTGGATTAGTTTTTACAGGAATGACCTCCTTGTCTTCTAAGAAGAAATTGGTCGAAAAAGTTACTCCGATTCCCACCAGTGTTGAGAAGGAATCGGAAAACGCGACCGATTCTGAAATCGGACGACTTAAGACTGAATTAGCCCTAGCCAAGCAACAAAAACAGATCCAAGCCATTCAAGAGAAAAAAAGACCAAAAACAACCATAGAGCTGGCCAAGTCAGAAGAACCCCCATCCCCATCACCGAAAACACCTCCACCACCTCGTCCTAGGCCAGCAGTGCGTTCAGCACCACCCCCTCCTGTGGTAAGAGCATCAACCCGTCCAGCACCCCGTCCAGTGCGCCGACCGGTGGTAATTCGTCAAGCTCCGCCACCCCGTCCAGTGCAGCAACCAGTAGTAATTCGTCAAGCTCCACCACCCCGTCCAGTGCGCACAGCACCAGTGCGGAGAGCACCAACACCACCCCCTGTGGCAAAAGCACCAACACCTCCTCCACCTCCTCCAGCCCCAGCAGCAAAGATAGATCCCATGGAGCAATGGCTGGCTTTGAGCCAACTAGGAAGTTATGGTTTGAGTTCTGCCAATACTCCAGAAGCGCCAGAGCAAAATGTAGCGATGATGGAACCAAGCCCACAAACACAACCAGTAGCCCAACGAAACAATGGGATCAGGGGACGCTCTACTATTGCTAATACATACTCAATTCCAGCTGTACAGAGAGTTTCCAACTCTCCCAATCCTCCCCAACCCCTCAATGGATCTCCCGTTATTTTTGCTGATCAAGTTGCTATCTCAGAAGAAGCCAGTATTTTAGCTGGTAGAGCCATCAGACGGAAGCTATTTTCCTTTGGTCAAGAAGCAGCTGGGGAATTAGTGACACCAATTGTTTGGACAAAGTCGAACCTATCTCGAAATTCTCAACAACCAAATTTGGATCAACGATTTGTGGTGCGTCTGAGTGAGCCTCTAGTGGATGAAAATAACCAAGTTTTGCTCAAAGCTGGTAGCAAAATTGTTTTTCGGTGTGACATGGTTGATGATAGTGGACTAGTGAATAGTGATGCGATCGCATTAATCATCGATGACCAAGAATATCAGTTACCCCCAGGAGTGATTAGTCTCAGAGGAAATAAAGGTAATCCCATGGTGGCGAATGTCTGGGATCGGGGTTCTGATGATATCGCCAAAAATGACATGATCGCCTTCTTGTTTGGTTCTGCTGCCAAAGTAGGAGAAGTACTCAATCAACCTGAACGGAGTCAAATTATCACCTCCAGTGGTTTTGGCTCAAGCCAGTCTAGCACCTTCACTAGTCGAGACCGCAACCTATGGGGAGCAGTGCTTGAGGGAGGGTTTAAACCTCTTGCTGATGACATTGTACAGCGTAATGCTTCAGCAACACGCCGACTACAAAATTTGCCCAAATTGTGGTACATGGGTGCCGGAAGTTCAGTACAAATTTTTGTCAACACACCTTTTGAGTTGTAGTAGCGATGCAGCGCGGTCTTGGGGGTTCCCCCCATGAGCGACTGCATCAAGAATAGCGTTTTTCAATTTGGTGAGGTACAAATTTTCTGGTTTTAGGGAACAGGGAACAGGGAACAGGGAATAGGGAAGAGAAACCCACCCCTAGGGCGTGTTTTCAAAGTTTTCCGCAAGATTATGATCCCCCCCAGCCCCCCGCGCGGAAGGGGGGAGCCATACTCAAAGTCCCCCTTTTTTAAGGGGGATTTAGGGGGATCTCCGAGTTTGAAGACACCGCGCGGAAGGGGGGAGCCATACTCAAAGTCCCCCTTTTTTAAGGGGGATTTAGGGGGATCTCCGAGTTTGAAGACAGGCCCTAACCCCTACCCTAAATATGTACCTCACCTAATTAAAAACTGCTATACATTTTGACGGTTAAATTTTTCATTTAAGGAGCTTATAACTAGCCATGAATAATTTTTTGTCAGCCTTGCAAATTCAATTAGGTCAAGAGTTAAAAATTAAACCAGCCAAAACTCAAATTCTTTTACTATTTGCTTTATCCCTTTTTCTAGCTAAGCCAGCTTGTGCAGATCCTGGTAATTCAGCTATAGCAGTCAGACGGGTAAGTCTAACCTCTTCTGGGCAATCTTCAGTGCCTCAAAATAACCCAATTCCAGTAGATTTAGCTCCAGGATATGGAGTAAATATCAGTTTTATTTCTACTGGAGAAGTGATTGAAAAACTCTGGATTGATAATCCCTCATTCGTTGCTGTTGATGTCGATGGTTGCTTAGATAACTTAGTTGCTAAAAAAAACTGTGAGTATAATCAGGCAACTGTAATTCATTTGCGCCGCATTGAAGAACTTGATATTCCTGGTATCCCAAAGACAAATAGCACACTTTTGACAGTAGTTACTCGTTCTATTAATGGTAGGCAGATTTATCTATTTAAAGTGACTCCAGCTGACCGACCTAGCGAAGTAGTCATTGAATTTAATAAACCTACTCCTTCCGTAGATTTTATAGTCGTCGATGCCATAGAGCGGGGGATCTTTCGAGCAACCTTACAAGGACTGTTAGTCAAGGGTTCAGAACTCCATAGAAAGTTAGATAATTTTGTCGTTTTTCTCAAAGACGGTCAGACTATTTCAAATGCCGCCACTCAATCCGGTATTTCTTTGGAATTGGCCGATAAATTGCAAAAAATGGGTCGTCGTCCAACTGTTCCAACAGCCATTTCACAAATGAATGAAAAAAAAGACACCATTGAAGTCCTAACTAAAGAAGTGGTAAACCAGGAGAAAAATAATGAGCAGTAACCATCAGATAAAATCCAATAAAAATAAACCTTGGTGGCAAAAGGATAACCATCGGCGAAAAGCCTTTATTCTACTCTATTGGTTCGTCACTGGCTTAGGTCTTTGCTTTGTACTTTCTGGTATTCTTATTGCCTCTGGATTAAGAATGCCAACAGCGGTCGCAACTCTTACTCCTGTTCAAAACAGTAAACTACCAGTAAAAGAAACGAAAATTAAACCCAAGGTAGAAGCACAAGTAAAACCACACGTAAAACCAAATGTAAAACCCAAGGTAGCATTAAATGCTGCAAGTTATCCTCTGCAAGACTATGTGCCAACCACAGCTTGGGAGGGAACTAAACTACCAAATTGGAATCAAGTCACCTTCGGAACTTTTCCCGGTATTTCTCAAGGGGGTTCTTTTCAAGCGTCTTCAGACGTGATTCAAGCCGTAGGTTATGATCCATCAAGGACATGGTTAGCTGGTCAAACACCAGACCAATATATGAAATTAGGAGACTTTCAGCAGATATTTGAGCTACAAAATTTTAGCTTAAATACCATTATGTCCCTAACCGGATTCGACTTAGGAAATTTTTCCTTAGCAGATTTTGGGTTAATGAGCTCCCAAACCTTAGGTAGCTTAGTAGACGCCATCCCTGATTTGGAAAGATATACTATAGAACAGCTGCAACCAGTCTTTGGTTTACTATCCATCAATTTGGCGAGTAGCTTTGACCCAAAAGAAACCTTAGGAGACTTTTTAGCATTCTCACCCCACCTCAGAGACCTTTCCTTTGACACCCTTGACCTATCGGTTTATGGCTTAGATTCCCTACCTGGTATTGATGTTGCTCCCCTCGCTGCATTTAAGGATTGGCAGAATACCAATATCGCTCAAGTTCCTGGTTTATCCCAAGTACCATTTTCCCAATTTCCCAATCCGATTCAAGCACAAGGGAGCGCCATTGGTATTTTGGATATCGCCTTTGGCATAGCTGAATCTCAACGCAATAATACCATTTCCGGTAGTGATCAAGAAGGATTTAAAGTTCCCTGTGAAAGTGAATGCGCTCATATCGAATTAGCTGGTCAGCCAAGTATCAAAGGTAAGCAGTGGATTAGTGGTAAATATCAAGAAGTTGAAGGAGGTTCCGGTTTTTTAGGACAAATAAATGATGGGATGGAACCCACTGGTAGACACCCCTTTGGCGATGCCTTTAAGGTAGTAGTTTGGGATACATCAGAAACAGAAGGCTCTGCTGGTACAGCCTTATTTTTCCGCTATTGTGTCCGTAACATGTTTGTGGATTTAGGGTGTACACCCTATTTCATCGGTCCTGTACCATTTCTGTCCTACCAGGAGCAAGACCCGATCTTTTTAGGCTTACTTTAGTCATTAATTTGAAAATTGTTAATTGTTAAGCTGTTCAGCATTTAGATTGGTATACCTAAATTAATCAAAGGGAATAGGGAATAGGGAACAGCGATGCAGCGCGGTCTTGGGAAGGCAGCGCGGTCTTGGGGGTTCCCCCCATGAGCGACTGCCGTGGTTTCCCCCACTCGCGCTTTGCATCAAGACAATGACAATGGTGCAAGATCTCGGACTTACGCAAAACTAGCCTGAAAATACGATATAGCATTTATTAATTTGGTGAGGTATACAGGATTTTCCCCCTATTCCCTATTCCCTATTCCCTATTCCCTATTCCCGTCTTGATGCAGTCGCTCATGGGGGAAACCCCCAAGACCGCGCTGCATCGCTATTCCCTGTTCCCTAAAACCCAGGACTCTGTACCTCACCCAATTGAAAACCGCTATAGTTGTCTTCAATTTTCGATTTTCAAAGAAAAATGAACCAGACTCCAAATTACGTTGTTAGTCTACCTCCGGGATTAATTTACCAGCAACTTACCAAAGAAAATCTTATAGATTTTTCCCAAACTAATCAGGGAATCACCATCACCAGCTGTTTGATAGCTTTGGGTTTGCTAGCGATAATCCCGGATGGCAAGAAAGGTCAATTAGCGACAGGCTATTGGGGAGGTAAAAAGGAGAAAAAAGCTGCTCGTAAAAAAGCTCAGGAACAGATGGCTAATCTTTCCAGAAACTCCGTTGCTCTCTACGTCGGCACTCCCGAAGACATTCAGAAGCGTCAAGAGCAAGAATGGATCAAGCAGGGGAAATTGAAAAAGCAACGGAAACCTGAAGCTTTCAATTGGTTTAAGCCTGCTGCCGAGTCCTTATATCTTCCCGATGCCCAACGCGGGATTGCCGCCATTGGAGCCAGTGGTTCAGGCAAATCCTTTTCAGTCTGTGACCCTCTAATTCGTTCATCCCTTGACCAAGGATTCCCCACAATTATATATGACTTCAAATATCCAGCGCAAGCAAAACGGGCCGTGGGTTATGCTTTAAAAAGAGGCTATAAGGTACATATTTTTGCTCCTGGTTTTCCCGAGTCAGATGTCTGTAATCCCTTGGATTTACTCAAAGATGAAGAAGATGCGATCGCAGCCGGTCAAATAGCCCAAGTCATTAACCGAAATACAGATTTAACTGGCGGAAAAGCCAGTGGCGATAAATTCTTTGAAGATGCCGGGGATAGTTTAGTCGAAGGAATCTTTTTGTTAACAAAGGCAGTTGGCACCTTAGTAGAAAATCAGCGATATTGTGATATAATGACAGCTCAGGCAATTTTAAGTTTGCCTGAGCTAGTCAGCCGATTGGAATTTGCTTCCCAGGAGAAATTAAATGTTTGGACGACTCGCCCCCTATCCCAAATCATTAGTATCAAAGAAAGTGAAAAAACCGTAGCCGGGATTATCGGAATTGCTCAGAGAACCTTCCAAAAATTCTTGAAAAAAGACTTTATGGGAGCATTTTGTGGAAAAACCACCTTACCTTTAGATTTAGAAGGAAAACAACTCATCGTCTTTGGGTTAGATCGAAATAACCGGGATATTGTTGGACCACTATTAGCAACAATCCTCCATATGGTTATTAACCGGAACGTATCTCGAATTAAACCTCGAACAGACCCTCTAGTTGTTTCCCTAGATGAGCTACCAAGTTTGTACTTACCCCAGCTGGTAAACTGGTTAAATGAAAACCGAGAAGATGGGTTTTGTGGTATTCTAGGCTATCAAAACTTAGGACAATTAGAAAATAGGTATGGCAAAGAGCTAACCAGAGCTATTCTAGGAGGTACAGCTACAAAGTTCATCTTTAATCCCCAAGATCCAGACTCCGCTAAAACCTTCTCTGACCTATTAGGAGAGTTTCAAATTCATTTCAAATCCAAATCCAAGAGTAGTGGCACAGGGGGCAGTTCTCACTCTAAATCCGATCAAAAAAACAAGCGACCACTTTTAGAGCCCGCTCAGTTTATTAAATTACCTACTGGTAAAGCAGTGATCATCAATCCCGCTTATCAAAGAGCCAAAGAAAGCTATGTGCCTTTGTTAGAACAAATTCAAATTCCTGAATCTGATCTTAAAGAGCAGGAGTGGTCAGAAAATTTATGGGAGAGTATTCGAGACCATTTAATTAAAGTCAAGAGAGTATCTCACCGAGTTTCTAATCAGCAAAGGGTGCGTCAACTTAAGGAGAGAATGGCATTAGTAGAGCAATTATTTCCATTGCCAACAGATGGAGCTAGACAAGCACCAGCATCATTTTCTCCTACCCCAGCACTAATACCAAAATCTGGATCTAGCTCATCCACGGCAACTTCTCATTGGCCTCCACGTCTATCTGATCAAGATGTCTCACCAGACCTTCTGGAAGGAAGTTTTTAATGAGTTACTTTGTTACAGGTTACAGGTTACAGGTTACAGGTTACAGGTTACAGGTTGCAGGTTGCAGGTTGAACGCGATCGCGTGGCCTTTTGGCCAAGGTTGCATGTTGAACGCGATCGCGTGGCCTTTTGGCCAAGGTTACAGGTTACAGGTTGCCATCTGATAACTTGAAAATTGTGTAATTGGAGGAAGCCATGTTTTCTAACTATAAAATAAATCCTGTAGAGGATTTAGATAGGGCAACAAATAACTTATCTGATCTACCCTCATTACCCATCGACTATTTTCCTAATGTGATTGAGATTTTTGATCAATATGGATTATTAGCTGGCGTAGTGGTGTCCAAAGGCATACCCTATGAAATGCCTAGGCACAACGATCAGGTCAGTGACTACAATGCTTGGTATTTCGATGGGCAGCTTTGCGTGTTTTATCGAGGAAAAAATATTTTGCTTGATCGCACTCAGAACTTGCAGCACCGAGCAGCAATTTTTGGAGCCTTAGGCTTGGGAGCATTAGGAGTTTAAAACCATGGCAAAAGTAACAATAGTCAGTGAGTCCTATGTATCCTCTTTACAAGGACAATACCAAGGTGTCATTTCCAAATGGTCAAGTGGACTGGCAGCCTTTAGGCAAAAGCAGCAGCAAAAGCAAGAACAAAATCGACAGGGTCAACAACTCAATGGTCAGGTATACAATAGTAATCAAGAGCCTGAAATCCAAATTACCGACGGTGATCAAGTAGTCTATGGTAAAGATGGAGATAGGTTGGTCAATGACTTAAACTCAGACATCATTGGTCAGTTGACTTTAGCCAAAGAGTCATCTGTAGGAGAGATGGTTGGGGTCACCAATAAAAAAGTAGAATTGGATGGAATCGTTATTTTACAAACCAATGATGAAGGTGTTGTAAAGGTTAACGCTTTTGATGAACAACAGCTACAGGGGCAACAACAAAAGGTATATAGTCCAATTCAACCACAAAACCAACCTTTAAAACCCAAAGTCCAACCCGTAAAAGCTAATACTGAAACCAGAGGTGGATTATATTCAGTACGACGGTCAGTGCAGGCTTTAGAGGATACACCACTAAAGCAGTTTTTGCAGTCCCAGGTTAATGAGATGCGTATGCTTCGTAGTGCTCAAAAACAAAAACAAGAAGCTATGCAATCGGAGTTTCTATCTGAATTAATTGAAGCCCGAATGCTTCAATCAAAGCAGCCTAGTTGGTGGGAAAAGGTCGTTTCACCTATTTCAGAAAAAGTAGAAAAATTCAAAAATGCTGTGTCTAATTACCATGAAACATCCCGTCAAAAAGAAGCTGCTGCTACCTTAGTCCGCTTAATCAATTCCCAAGCATCACCAGGACAAGATACCTATGAATCAGCAGAGTATACGATTCATCGCGAGGATAATTCCTATGCAATGAGGGACAAAAAAGGTAAGGAATTGATCAAGTTTCGCGCTGGTGCTCTAGGGGTCACTGTACAGGGAGAAACCAAACTTAGTGAACAGCAATATCAAGAAATTTCACAGGTAAAAAAGCAATTAGATTGGGGACAGAAACCTGAGGGAAAATTTCGGCAATTAGGAGCTTCTGAGGCTGACTACTTTAGCCGTGTCAAGGCAGTTGCAGATACATTGGTCGAGTATGCCCAATCACAAGGAAATACTGTCCAGGTTGAAGGTAAACTCAACTACAACTGGAGAGCAACTCCCAATGGCGATATCACAATTGCCGCTAAGGACAGACGAGGAACCATCTTTTCACAACAGAAAGGACAATTCATGTCCCAGATGACACAACGGGATTTATCCTACTTTGAGCAAGCCTTAAAACCCTTAATGAGCCAAGCGCCACAACGCCTAGTTCAGCCCTCTCGATCATCAGTGCAGTCTCTAAAATCTCAAAGCCTAGGTGCTCCTAACCCCTTTGCTCACTCCAGTTTAACAGCACTGGCTTCAAGCAATGGACAGGCTTTTCAACCCCCAGCTAAAACACCTATATCGCAACCGATTAATCTCAAACAGAAATCAAAGGAGCTATCTTTGTAAGGCTTTTTGTTAACTGTTAACCCTCAACAATAAACCACCTGAACTATAGCATTTTTAATTTTATCGAAAGGGAGCATGTCAAATTTGTAATTAGGTACATAGATCCCCCCTAACCCCCCTTAAAAAAGGGGGGAATTAGATTGAAAAGTCCCCCTTATTAAGGGGGATAATGGGGGATCTGAATCAGGGATTAACAAAACTGACATGCACCCTTATCGAAACTTTGGTGACATCACCTATTTGGAAAATGCTATAGTTTAATTTTGACTGAATAACGTTTGATTGAGAATGAATATACCCGAAGTTGGGACATTATTAGAATGCTATAGAGCAGTATCTATAGGAATTCCCTTGATTGAAAGACACAATGTACTTAGGTGGATTTGTCAGAGTCTTACTCACCATGGAGTATTCTTGGTTTACCTCTGGAATTTAGCTAGTCGTGGATTTCAGAAAATTGAGTGGGATGGAAATTCTCAAACCTTAGAAAGTTCAATGGTTAATGTCCTAGAAGAGCGTGAGGCATTTTCACAGGTTGTTGAAGTGTTGAATTTTTGCCAAGCCTATTCTGGTAAAGCCTTATTTATCTTAGAAGATTTACCGTCTTTACTCGATAGTGCTGACAGTGGGCAAACCATAACCATCAGAACCTCATTGTCTAATGTTCTCTACAACTTTGGTCTATCAAGCGATAAGTTTCTAATTCTTTTGGATACGGGGGAGAATGAGTTACCTCGAATTTTAAACTCAATTATTCCTGCTGCCGAATTTCCTTTTCCAGAACCCAAGGAAGTCACGGCATTATTAAAGACTCATTTAGTAGAATATGGTTTGGCTGACCAAGAAACACCTCTAGACGATAGACTAGCTCGGTCTATCGGGGGATTGACCCCGGAAGAAATTCGGATGGCTGTCAAACTGGCGGGGAAAAAAAATAAATACGCTCCCATAGTGTCTTGCCTCTTAAGCGATCGCTCTTCAGAGCGCGCCAAAGGCGAACGCAAGCAATTTCATATAGCAGTCAATAAAGCCCAATCTCAATCAGAGCTAGCCAAGCAATTAATCAATTACAAAATTCACAGACTCAAAGGATTTGGTTTAGAATTCCTCAAACCTGATGTTGGGGAATTTGGGGGATTAGATAAACTTAAACAAGCCTTGGAATGGGTGAAACAAGATTTTTCTGATCAAGCCAGAGCTTATGGGATTCCATTGCCCAAGGGATGGCTATTGATTGGTCCTCCAGGAACAGGAAAAACCTTTGCTGCCAAAGTCTGCGCTCAAACCTTAGGATTTCCTTTAATTAGCATGGGAGTGGATTTAGTAATTGGTAGTAGTCCAACCCATTTAAAACGACTTTTGCGTCGAGTTGAGGCCGCGAGTCCTTGTGTTTTGTTTCTCGATGAACTGGATAAGTTTTTTGATTCCCAAACAAATAACACCAAACAAATTCTAGGAATTCTCTTAACCTGGTTGCAGGAGAAGACAACTCCTACATTTGTGATTGGAACTCTCAACCGATTAGATGCTTTGCCTCCAGAATTAACTCGTGCTGGCAGATTTGACAAACTGTTTTATGTGGGTTTTCCCAAAGAGATTGAGCGGTTTGAGATTTTTAAACTCCATGCTAGCCGATTTGATCCTCGTTATCGGGAGGGAAATGGACCATTAACAGAAAAACAATGGCGTCGATTATTGAGTGCAACACGAAAATGTACTGGAGCAGAAATTCGTGCCATTGTAGAATCAGCAGTGCAGCGAGTGTTCCATCAAGGTCAGAGAACTCCTTTTAAAATTGAATTGGAAAATCTATTAGAGCAGCGAGAAGCAATGACTCCCTTGTATTCTCAGGATACAGAGAGAGTTTTAGCAATGGAAAATCGAGCAGAAGGGGTTTGTAAGCCTTCCTCTTCACCAGATAAATCAATTTTTGCTAGGGAAATAACTACCTTGTGGGGAGAAAGATTAAATGTTGGGTCTTAAGTGATATCATGTCCCGATAATTATCCTTAATACCAATTTTTACAGCACACTATCTCCCCATCAATCTTCTTTATTATGGGTATTCAACCGGACTTAATCTGATATCTAATCCGATTTAATGAGTAATGGGTAATGGGTAATGGGTAATGGGTAATTGTGATTACTCTCGTACCATTACCCATTACCACTTAAGCCTTACCGATTACCAACCAGTTTAATCAAGGAATTTTATACCTTGATTAGGTTTAAATATAGCAGTCGAAGTAAAGGTTAAGACATATTTATGTTCCCTGTTCCCTTCCCCCCTTACTAAGGGGGGTTAGGGGGGATCCCTGTTACCTTGAAAACAAAATACTATGTCCTAAACTATACTTTCCTTGCTATAACTGCTGATTAAGACTTAAATTCCAGCAGAGAATTTATCCCCAGTTTGCTGCAAGACGATAGGAGATAGACAGCTTTAGTATTGCCTTTCAGGGCAAAGTATTCCCAAATATGAAGACAATCTCCTAAACTCATAGTTTTCATTATCCCTTCAGTTTCTGTATAACAGAATAGTATCTTACCAGAAAAACCTTTTGCTTTCAATTTTTTTAGTTTTCTCCTTGAGTTAATAATTCCCACCAGTAAAGCAACCGATGAGCCTATGGCATCCATGGCAGCGGATAAACTAACCCGAAACTCCTGATCATCCTCTGTTTTTAATATTTCTAATTGGGATTGACCAATTGTAATCCTAGTCGGGGTTGCTTGTAGCCAATCTGAATCTTGGTTAATTAAGTTCACCCTTGGTTTGATTAATTGATTTGGGTCTTGCTCTAATTGTTCAATGAGTTGCTTTAAGGAAACTGTTTGATTTTTATCCAGGTAGGCGGGGATGAGATTGTCTGACACTAAATATTTCCAATAAGCCAGTAAGCTCTTGAGAGGATAAACAGTCAAGTTTCTCTGGGAAGGAGTAGTAACCCATAATTTTTGATAGCCATTTTCTTCAAGAAATTGTTGAGCTTGTCTTGGAGACTGTCTAATCGGTATAGACATTTGCCGTAAGCTAAAAATAATTTGGTTATCAAGGCTATAAGCTCCTAGGGTGACTTCGTTTAATTGAAGACAGATATGATCTACGTGGGGATAATCCAAAAAATCATCATCAATTATCTGAGGATCAGTGTGATAAGTTTCAGCACTTAGGTGGGTCATAGCCATAAATTCCTTCTTCTAAATCCCTTGATTTAAGTAAGCATTAAGCTATTAGCAGTCAGCCTGCGCTTAGCGCGTTAGCTAACTGCTGAATGCTTACTGATTTAACCTGTTCAAGTTTTTGACTGTTTCTCTTTCTTGGTAGTACTCTCTAAGCAGAGCAACGGATTGATTATGTACATATAACCCCTTATAGTAACGTTCCTTTTTTCAGAGAATTTTTCTCGTTTCAGGATTTTAACGTCTCTATGTAACAAATATTTACAAATCTTGTTATTCTCGAATTTTATGGCTATTTATAAAGAAGTAAGCAAACAAGGAATTAGGGAAATGGTAGGAAGTAATCTTTCTCAAGAAAACCTCTCCCACATCAAGCAACCTGAAAGTCTGTCAGATTTAATTGACGAGAGGGATAAGACGGATTACTCTCTATTGGAAAAGCTGTTAGAAGGACGTTCGGATAGCTTTAAGGCAAAAATTTTAGATTTAGTTGTTGCGACAGAATTGGACGCTAATGACCCGCTATTCCTATTTTTGGTAGCAACGTCCAGTTTGGAAACAATGTTAGCAGATACTCCTAAATCCTTAGAGCAGTTATTCCGAAGTTGGGAAAAGGATATCCAGCAGATGATTGATGTCGTCGGGCAATCCACCATGGATATTCAGCGCCAAGAAATTTCTAAAGCGATCGCTCTTCAGAGCGCGCCAAAGGCGAACGCGTCTGCCATAGAGCAATCAAAGGTAACCATAGAATCCAAGTCAGAAAGACAGCCCTGTTCCTATCCACCCAAAGGCTCAAGGGATTTTCTGGTTGCTAAGACATCTCCTTTTATAAACATTACAGCCATCTGTGGAGCTGTGGTTTTGTCATTGGTTTGTGGACTAGGAGCGGGTTGGGGACTATCTCAGTTAAGTCAGCCAAAATTAGACCCCAATGGTTCTAGACAACTAACCCTAGACGAAGCAGATACCTTAAATTGGGCAATCAGTAAAGAGGGCAAATTAGCCAGAAATATAACCAAGTGGAATGCGGGCTATTTGGATAACTTAGAATGTCAAAAGGATGCCATAGAGGCAGGAATCCGGTTAAACTTTGGGGGCAAAAAAGCGACTAGCGGCTATTGTCTACTTTGGGTCGCCCCTCCGAGCCAGCGCAAGTATATAGACAATGAGTGATCCCAATTTTAGATCAAGTCAGGTTGAATACCCATAATTAGAGGGAGGGTGGGAAGTGTGGGGAGGGTGGGAAGTGTGGGGAGATGGGGAGATGGGGAGATGGGGAGATGGGGAGATGGGGGAGATTTTATTAAGGGTAATTATCCCGACATGATATTATAGGTATTTTGATAGAGATTAGTGTCGGTTTTGTGGGAATGGCTAATAGGTACGAGCCTTATCCCCACCAGAACTACCATTCCGATTAGGGATTAGTCAGTGCTAAATTTTTCTGATGGTACTCCATAGCTTTGGTGTAGTTTCCTTGAGAGTAATAAGCAGCTTTCAGACTAGCTATGGCTTTTTTTGCTGCCTTCCGGTCACCGATGGCTTGGGCAATACTCAAGCGTTGTTCATAGTATTCAACCGCTTGGCCATAATTGTCTAAGGCATCATAAGCCTTTCCCAAGCGACCTAAGGCTTGTTGTTCTAGACGGCGATTACCCATTTGTTGAGCTTTGAGCAATTGCTGCTGAATATAGTAAATCCCTTGAATATAATCTCCTAGTGCCAAGCAAGCATTACCCAGCTTGCCTAGAATCTGTCCTTCTAGGGGACGATCACCCATCTGCTGTGCGATCGCAAAACGCTGCTCGTAATAGTCAATAGCTTGAGCATAATCACCGATGGAGTAGCAGGAGTTACTGAGATTTCTCAGAATTCGCTCCTCCAGCTCAGGTAACCCAAGAGTCTGGGCAACATAGAGGCTCTGTTGCTGGCAAGCCATTGCTCGGGGCAAATCTCCTAGTGCCTTATGGGCCAATCCTAGATTGTTCAAGGCAGTCACCTCTCCCAGTCGGTCTTGGAGTTGCCGCATAATAGTTAGGCTTTTTTGACCATAGTCAATAGCCTTGAGGTGATTTCCTTGGTGACGGTAGGCATTTCCCAAAATTCCCAAAACCTGGCCCTCAAGACGCTGGTCTTTGATGTCTTTTGCGATCGCAAGACTTTTGTTACTATATTTTATGGCTTGTTGAAAGTTGTCCAAGGAATAAGCAGTCAGGGCCATACCACTCAGAGCTTTTCCTTGACCCCGTCTATTTCCCAATTGCGCATATATTGCTAGTGCCTCTTGGAACGACTGTCTTGCTGCGAAGAATTGACATCGCTGGTGCTGCTCAATCCCTTTCTCTAAAAGTTGAGCAGCTTCACCGGCGCGAGGGAACCGCGCAAGGTCATCAACATTATCTGGAATGTTGTTTGGTAATGTAGGAACGAAAGTTTGGCGTGCTGCCTCTGCTAGACGCTCCCTATATTGGCTGTCATCACACGGCAACCGGCTCTCCATTCCTATTGCCTCTTACGGATCATCAAGAGTTTTGTAGTTTTCTAAGTTTGCGCAATCGAGTAAAATCCTTTGCCATATATTCCCTTGTTTTGAATTGCTCAAGGTCGTATCTCATCCTTTGAGTGAGATACCACGGGGCCATTAACGAGGATATGAAGGCTTTCGGATTTAGCGCAGCTGGACCTAACAGTACGAGTGCGGATACTTGACTACTATGATAACCGCATCAATCCTGATTCCGGCCACTTTACCCTTATCATAACAAATGATATACTAACTCTAACTTATGGATGATTTAATCTCAGCAAATAAAAATCCCTAGCTAAGCATTCAGCCTAGGGCTAATGCGCTTAGCCCATGCTACGCTTGCCAGGTATTGAAAGCAGCCCACCGCGCATCAAAGATTTTAGGTGGGGACTGGGCTAAACTTTATTATTCAACTCAATCAAGGTCAGCCGAGTTTCTCTAGATGATGTTGCTGGTGACTTGGTAGTCTCTGGTGTGCAGTAGACTTCGCAGGAGTTATTGGGACTTTCAATCAATTTCACCTTATGAAGTTGGACATCCAATTCTTGAATTGGTTGTTGCAACAACTGACAAATATAGATAGCAATATTTTCGGCAGTAGGAACAACCCGGACAAAGTATGGAATGTCTTTATTGAGGAAAGTATGGTCAAAAGCTTCCACGACATATTCATCCATGACTTGCTGCAAGGAGCCTAGATCAACAATCATGCCAGTGCGCGGATCCATTTCACCCTTAACAGTCACTTCTATGTGATAGTTATGTCCATGTCCGTTGGGACGAGCACACTTACCGTAAATCTGGTAGTTTTCCTCGTCACTGAGGTCAGGATGAGCTAGTCGGTGAGCAGCGCTAAAGTGGTTACTGATAGTCAGATATACTTCCATACCGTTTCCTTGATAGTCAGCCCAGAGTTTTGGATGTTCAAATAGCTGAATCTTCAGTAGTGGTAGGTAAGTAACCAAGTGCTGCCAAATTACTCGTGCTATGTTTTCGGTAGTAGGTAAGGTTTGCTGAAATTCTGACCAAACCTCATTGAGATAAGCGTAGTCAAGTTGGCTGGTGACCTCTCGTTGGATCACCCTTTTGACTTTAGAAAAGTTTTCCACCATGCCATACTTATCCAACTGAGCGGTCAGGAAAACGAACAGAACGTAGTTGTGTCCGTGTCCAGGAAATCGGCTACCCAAACCAAACCGCTGAATGTTCTGAGCTTCACTCAGTTCTGGTAACCAGTATCGGTGGCTGGCTGAAAACTCAGCACGGCGCTTAATGACGCATTCCATGTCAAGTTAGGTAAACTAGACTTATGTTCAGCATAAACTAATTTGGATTAGTGGTCGTTAGTCATTAGTTATTAATGATTATTCATTAATCAAGTCCCTTTTGCATGTAAGTCAAGATTGATCATTCTTGGGTTTGCTACAAAAATCCTATTGGTTACCCATTACCAAAAATCTTTAACTGTGTCTTTAGCTTCCCAGAGCAGATGGGAGGCAATTCTGAACAGTTCTTGACCTGTGTGTAGGTGGTAGTCGTCGTAGTTAAGGGTAAACAGCTTTAATTCTTCTATGCCATCTCCTAACTGATTAAGACAGTAGTAGAGGTTAGCAGCAGCACTGGCAACGGTGGCAGGATTAGGTTGAGAATGAAACAGCCTCTGAGCTTGATGGAGATGATCACCACACTCTTCCAGATAAGCTTCAAACTCTGCCATGAGTTCATCATCAAACGGGTCAGCCGAGAGTTCATCGAGTTGAGCCTCTAGAGGCTCAAGGATATGACTAATCCAGTAGTTTACAGGTTGATAAATTTGCTGCAACCAGTACCCTAGCTGGGCATCAGTCTTTTTTCCCTTTTGCCGATGATGCTGGTAATGTCTTTGGGCATCAGCTGTTCGCTGTTGTCGATTCTGATGCTCTAATGAATGCTGAAAGTAATGCCTCTTTTGGTCATAGGAACGCCGTCGCTCAGGGTTACTGAGTACCTCATAGGCAGCATTAACTTGGATAATTTTTTCGGGATCAGCGGTGGGGCTGTTGCTATCTGGATGAAAGCGCTTGGCTAGCCGTCGGTAGGCTTGTTTAATTTCTAGGGTCGTAGCGTGGGGATGAACATCCAGAGTCTGGTAGTGATTCGAGTCTGACATGGGCGACACTAAACCTACTTAAACCGGCAGCGATAGTATAATTGAGGTACCAAGTAAGCTCAATCCAATATTTCCATAGATTTCCAGAGGTTTTAGGATAACTAGTGAACCGAAGCGCCTTGCCCCATCACACTATCAGTGGTGGCTGTTGGCTCTTGGAACAGGGGGGTGCTCAGGTACCGTTCCCCAAAACTTGGTTGAATCATCACAATCAGGCATCCTTCATTTTCTGGACGTTTGGCAACTTGAATCGCCGCTGATAGTATGGCTCCAGTGGAAATGCCGGAAAGAATTCCTTCTTCACGGGCTAAACGACGACCGTATGCGATCGCATCATCATCCGTAACTGTAATCACCTCGTCCAGAAGTTCCACCTTGAGTACTTCTGGAATAAAACCCGCACCGATACCCTGAATTTTGTGAGGTCCTGGAGACCCTCCAGAAAGTACAGAACTACTAGCTGGTTCAACTGCGATCGCTTTAAAACTGGGCTTACGTTTTTTAATCGCTTCAGCAACACCAGTAATTGTACCACCCGTACCGACTCCAGCCACCAGGAAATCCACCTGTCCTTCCGTATCGTCCCAAATTTCTTCAGCTGTGGTATAATAGTGAATTTTTGGGTTAGCTGGATTACGAAACTGTTGCAGCATATAGGCATTGGATGTGTTTTCTACAATTTCTTGAGCTCGCCTAATACAGCCACCCATGCCTTCACTACCTGGTGTCAGTTCCAAGTGAGCACCATAAGCTCGCAACATAGCCCGTCGCTCTATGCTCATTGTCTCTGGCATGGTTAGGATCAGTTGGTAACCCTTGGCTGCCGCTGCCATTGCTAGAGCAATACCTGTGTTTCCCGATGTCGGTTCCACCAAAATAGTTTTGCCGGGGGTAATCCACTCATTCTGCTCCGCTGCATTGATCATGCTAACACCAATCCGGTCTTTGACAGACGAAGATGGATTCATTCCCTCTAACTTGGCTACAATTCTAGCCACACAGCCTTCTGCTTGAGGAATACGATTCAATTGCACTAGAGGCGTCCGACCAACCAGTTCGGTAATATTTGGAGCAATTCGCATAACTGTTGGAAATTCTGAGTTATTAGTTGTTCTCCATCATCCTAGTATTTTTTGACACTTTCACCCCTTCAAACAAAAATCCCCGCCTCGGGGCAGGGAAAAGTCAACTAACTAATGGTCAATACTCCTTGCGGTGCGACCCATGGGGAATTTAATTCTTAATGGATCAAGCGCACCAGGGGCAATTAGCCAAGGTCTCTAGAACGTGAATGTGGTTCTGATGGTACCAATCACAGCATCATCATTATCATCACTCTGCTCTGGATTAATCACCCAGATCACACCAGGAGTGATAGAGATATTATCGGATAGCTGATACTTGTAGAAGCCTTCTATGTGAATCGGCGTCTCAATCTCATTCAAATCCGAATAGGGCACTGCACCACCAAAGAAACCTAACACACTACCTTCTTTGCCAAAATCGGGGAAGGCTAAACCACCGCCGTAACTCCAAATTTCACCACCACCTTCACCAATGACAATCACATCGGTGTAGTTGAAAAATCCACTAAAGGAAATCTTGTCGGTGAGGCGAAAGGCTAATTCTGCTCCGTAGGAGTTGGTTACCTTGTCAGCTGAATCACCTATACGACTAGCAAGAAGTGCGTCTTGATTCAAGTTGGCAGCACGGGTACCTACGATACCATTTTCTCCAGCGCCTTTGCTGAATATGGCACTGTCCTCTTTATGGAAACCATGGACGTAAGTAAAGCCCACACCAATCCGGTCGTTGACGTTGAAGTTCAACTGACCCAAGGCAGAATAATCACCATTAAACAGACCTGCCCCTTCATCAGGATCTGAAGCATTCCCAGCTAGGTAACCCAGTGTGACAGTACTTGGTCCAATCACGCTCTCTAGTAAACCAAGTTGGAAGCTAACCCCTAAACCAGCACCACCACCAATCCGATAGATGGGGTTTTGTTGAGAAAACGTGGATAGAGAGCCACTACCACCATCGAAGTCTTGGAAATAGGGATTGAGTGTAGGAACGTAATCATCATGCCGACCACCAAAGGCAGCAATGTAAGTTGATACTTGACCAAACGGACCAATAGGAATGTCACCGTAATAGGCTAACCAGTCAACCCCTATATCGTTCCCGTCACCAGTACCATCAATCTCAGTGTTAAAGGTCTGGGTCAGTTCTGGGGTAATCTCACCCCCCTGTGTGAAGGCATTCAGGTTACCAGCACTCAGACGAGTTACCAAACTGTCTTCACCAGTGAAGCTGGTGTCGAGAACTAAACGAACCCGGTCACCAAAGACAACTTGGTTATTGTCATCTTCCCCAAAATCACCAAAGTTATTGGTCAGGGCGAATATCACTTCCCCTTCCAGTTTCGTAGTAGTGGAGAATTGGTGATCCTCTAGGAATGCGACTCGACCTTCGAGGTTATCGACCCGTGCTCCGAGGGTAGCCAGTTCTGCCTCAAACTCTTGAATCAGCCGTTGCAGCGTTTCTAAGTCTTCACGGGTAATAAAGTCAGCAGTACTAGCAGCAATTAAACGCTCAATCTGGTTCAAACAAGCGTTCAAGCCAGCCGCAAATTCATAACGGGTGGTAGCACGGTTGCCACGGAAGGTGCGGTTTGGGTAACCAGCGATACAACCGTAGCGCTCTACCAGACTACGCAGAGCTTCATAAGCCCAGTCTCCAGGGGAAACATCCCGCAGTTGGGAAACGCTAGTTACCTGATCTTGGCTGTTACTACCTTCTTTACCGTAGCGTTGAATTTGATTTAACAGCTGGCTGTTATCTGATGCTGAGGGTACGGCTTGGGCTATTTTTGTTTCCGCCTCCGGTACGTCTACCTTAGGAACTAGGGTATCGACTTTTAGGGTTGATGTTCCCTCACCCAAGGTAGAGCCCATCTTCGTGGAAAAAACTGCCGTATCCTTTACTTCTGGGGCAGTGGGTGCCGCCGCGATCGCCTTTGGCGCGCTCTGAAGAGCGATCGCAAGTGTCTTTACTGGGACAGCTTGACGTGGGGCAGTTTCCGTGGTAATTTTACTCTCAGCTGTTAACGAGTTGGCATTGTTGGCTGCCTGTACCTGATTGGTACCAAAGGCGAGAGCAGCACCCACTACAGCAGGACTTATCAGTAGGGACTTCAACAGTAGTTTAGACATCTTCTCTTAATCCTCACACCTTTACAATTATTGAACTCTCCCCCGGATCAATCACGGAGGATACTAAGCTGATGTTACAACCGAGGGCATTAGCCACATCTCGTAATGCTTACGGTATGATATCTTCACGGTTATTGAATACATCATCCCGTTTGGGAAGGTTCAAAACTTCCCGACCGACCTTGACTATACAAATTCCTAGCTGGATCGTTACTTTTTTCTTGTTGGCGTTGTTAATTTCCAGCTAGCCGATTTTCCACAGCCTAAACCGGTATTTGGTTTTATCTAAGAATCAGCGCTATTGCGATAAAACCTATTAACCTATTACAGGAACAATTTATTAGAGGAACAATTCTTATACTATAGCCTTTACCGACAAAGTGCTACACCAACTTTTTTTCCCTTTGCCAGTGGATTTACTTCTTCTGGCTTGGGGTCTATTGCTAAGGCGATTGTCACTTATTTAGAGTTATTTAAAGCATATTAACCCAGCTCTGAAATAACTTGCGCTAGGTCAAAATCTTTCGAGGTTAAGCCACCACTATCATGAGTGGTTAAAGTAATCGTTACCTTATTGTAGGAAATCTCTAGGTCAGGATGGTGTTCTGCAGCTTCAGATGGGTCAACAAGTTTATTCACAAACGCGATCGCTTCTACAAAACCCTTGAATGTCTTATTACTACGCAGGGTTTTCCCTTCCACACTCCAGTCTTCTAGCTGACTCGCCTTGGCTTTAATTTCTGCATCACTGAGTAGTTGAGCCATGATTCTTAGATGCACTCCTTAAACAATCCCATACAAAAAACTATCCGCTCTCACGGCTAGTGTTTTGGTTAATCCATAACACCTGGTGTGAGAGCGGTCTAGCGGGTCTTCTGATTGAAACCAGGCTGCCGAGAGGAACTCTTAGGTAGCCCTGCCTAAGCAGTCATATAGATTCTCCGTAGAGAATCCAGCTAACTCCTAGAGAACAGCCCCGGCGCACAGCCGGCTAACTCCAACCAGATGACCCATGATTTTACTACTATCTTCCATGGGCATCACCTCCTTTAATCCCTAAGCGGTTTTTTTTACCTTTCCAGGATTATCACCTTTCCTTAAGTTAACAGACTATCGATCAAATTGCAACCTCTGCAAACTAGGATCATGATAAATTCGCCTAATATTGCTCAGAGCGTTCCAGTTTTCTTTTTCTAGAACTGCTCAAAGCCCCACCAGGAGGTGGGGCTTTGAGAAAATCCAACAGCTAACCTTAATTCTGGTTCCGCCTTGGAGTGTTACAGAGCGTTACCGCGAGGCAGTACTTCCTCAGGGAACTCAAAGTTTTGGTGAGGTTGGTCTGCCGGAGCCATCCAAGCCCGCAGACCCTCGTTCAGCAAAATGTTCTTAGTGTAGAACGTCTCAAACTCTGGGTCTTCTGCTGCCCGGATTTCCTGGGAAACGAAGTCATAGGCTCGCAGGTTCAATGCTAAACCTACAATTCCTACTGCACTCATCCACAAGCCAGTTACTGGCACAAACAACATGAAGAAGTGTAACCAGCGCTTGTTAGAGAAAGCAATTCCGAAGATTTGAGACCAGAAGCGGTTGGCGGTGACCATGGAGTAGGTCTCTTCCGCTTGGGTGGGGTTGAACGCCCGGAAGGTGTTGGCTTTGTCCCCATCCTGGAACAGGGTATTTTCCACCGTTGCCCCATGAATGGCACACAGCAGAGCACCACCGAGTACCCCAGCTACCCCCATCATGTGGAAGGGATTCAGTGTCCAGTTGTGGAAGCCTTGCAGGAACAGGATGAAACGGAAGATACCCGCTACTCCGAAGCTAGGAGCAAAGAACCAGCTCGACTGTCCCAATGGGTACATCAGGAACACGCTGACAAATACTGCAATCGGCGCACTGAATGCGATCGCGTTGTAGGGTCTGATGCCTACTAGACGAGCAATTTCAAATTGCCGCAGCATGAACCCAATTAGACCAAACGCTCCATGGAATGCCACAAAGCTCCACAACCCTCCTAGTTGGAACCAGCGAGTCAAGTCTCCTTGGGCTTCTGGACCCCACAACAGCAGCAGGGAGTGTCCCAGGCTGTTGGGAGGAGAGGATACTGCTACGGTCAGGAAGTTGCAGCCTTCTAGGTAGGAAGATGCTAAGCCGTGGGTGTACCAAGAGGTAACGAAGGTGGTACCAGTCAACCAGCCGCCCAAAGCCATGTAGGCACAGGGGAACAATAGAATGCCGGACCAGCCGACGAATACAAAGCGATCGCGCTTGAGCCAGTCATCGAGGATGTCAAACCATCCTCTGGTGCTGGGGGCGCGTCCTACTGCTACTGTCATAGCAAGGATCTCCAGATATATATAAGTACGGTAAGGCGACTTACTTTCTTTATTAAAGGCAGTCTAAGTAAAGAAAAGTAAACTTCGTCTAATATAACTATCATAATATGTCATAATTCTTAATTTTGCTACCCCCTAAAAAAAATTAGGTAATAACTGCACCCAAGATACTGCTCTTACGGTGCTTTGGGCTGGGGTCTAAGATAAGAAAAAGAAGTACATTAAGAAAACGCGCTACGGCTTGATACTCCATGTTTACCATTGACTTAATTCTCAGGAATACACCCATGCCACTGTCTGTCCAACGTAAGTCAGAAGAAGAGGCGCAAGCAACCTACCAGGAAATTTTGACAGCCATGCGCTCTGGGCATCCTCAGTTGTTAGAACTCAGCTGCGATCACAAGCCAGAGAAGAAAATTGGCGTTCTCAGTGATCAGATCAGTGCAGCAATGATTTCTCAAAAATCTGGAGCCACAGGCTCAGGACGTACTCCCGGCTTCTTTGCCATGGCTGAATAAATTCATCGAACAGCAAGATATATAATGACTCAACCAGCAATTCAAGTAAGAGAGGTTGGCTTCAACTGGCCTAAAGGGGGGACAGTTTTGCAATCTTGCTCCCTGGAAGTCCCTAAGGGGGAATTTTGGATGCTCTTGGGAACCAATGGCAGTGGTAAATCAACCTTACTTAGATTACTGGCTGGTTTATTGTCCCCCCAATCCGGTGAAATTTACCTGGCCGGTTCAGCAGGTTTTGTTTTCCAGAATCCTGATCATCAGCTAGTTATGCCTAGCGTAGGTGCTGATGTAGCCTTTGGACTGGTAGCCGAAAAGCTCGACCTAGCTCAAGTTCAAGCCCGGGTAAAAGAGGCTCTTGCTGCGGTGAATTTACTAGAGCTAGAGCGACGACCGATCTATGCCCTCAGCGGTGGTCAGAAGCAGCGAATTGCGATCGCTGGTGCGATCGCAAGACAGTGCGAGATTTTATTGTTAGATGAACCCACTGCCCTACTGGATCCAGATACCCAGATGGATTTAGTTTCACAAGTACGAAATTTAGTCAAAAGTCGAGGATTGACAGCCATTTGGGTTACCCACCGTTTGGATGAGCTAGATTATTGCGATGGAGCATTTTTGTTAGACCAGGGTCGGGTCATTGACCAAGGTCAACCGGAACGCCTGAAGCAAAGACTCCTAGTCTAAGCCTTGGTAATTCCCGGTAACCCCTGGAAGCACCAACTAGGATGCAGGCTAATGATTAAGTTCCTACGTTGATTTGGTCACGACACCCAGGAATGACCTCCAGTTCCTGGCTCTGTCGCTAATCATTAAGGTAAAGGCGAAACGTGTGATTAGCCTAACAAGCCATTTCAACATTGCCGTTCGCGCAAGCGTGTGCGAAGCACTTGGAAAACATAACCAACTTGAGGCATTTAACGATGCAAAATTATGTATTTGTCATTGACACAAACTTTCAACCATTAAACCCCATCCACCCAAAGAAGGCTCGCCGCCTATTAGAAAAAGGCAAGGCAGCTGTTTTTAGGATGTATCCATTCACAGTCATCTTAAAAACGGCGATCGCAAATCCAACCATCTCACCATGTCAAGTCAAGATAGATCCTGGTAGTAAAGTGACTGGATTTGCCTTGGTTCAAAAGGATCAAGTTATCTGGGCGATGGAACTAGAACATAGAGGAGGGCTAATCAAGAAGAAACTAGAATCCAGAAGGGCTGTAAGGCGTGGGAGACGTAATCGAAACACTCGCTATAGAAAGCCTAGATTCCTCAACCGTAAGCGCCCAGAAGGATGGCTTCCCCCTAGTTTAGAACATAGGATTTTAACTACTCAAACCTGGGTTAAGAGGTTGATTAAATTCTGCCCAGTAAGCGAGATCTGGGTCGAAAGAGTTAAGTTTGACACCCAGAAAATGCAGAGTCCTGAAATCAGTGGCGTTGAGTACCAACAAGGGGAACTAGCAGGTTACGAGGTCAGAGAGTATTTGCTTGAAAAGTGGGGAAGAGAGTGCGCCTATTGTGGAAAGCAAAATGTTCCCTTGCAAATCGAGCACATTCACCCTAAGTCCAAGGGTGGAAGCAATCGCGTAAGCAACCTTTGTTTGGCTTGCGAAAAGTGCAATCAACGAAAAGGAAATAAACCTGTAGAGGATTTCTTGAAAAAGAAGCCGAAGCTACTCCAAAAGATTAAAGCCAAAGCTAAACAGCCATTAAAGGATGCGGCGGCGGTCAATGCAACCCGGAACAGACTAGTAAAAGTACTACAAGGCATTAAGCCTGTGATCACTGGGACCGGAGCACAAACTAAGTATAATCGGACAAAATTAGGGTTTCCTAAACAGCATTGGGTTGATGCTGCTTGTGTTGGAAATATTGAGACCTTAACGTTAAAAATCTCTCAGCCACTATTAGTAACCTGTAAAGGCCAAGGTGGCAGACAAAAAGCGGCACTCAATAAATGCGGTTACCCGATCAGACACAACCCATTAAAACCGATCAAAGGTTGGGTTACCGGAGATATAGTTAGGCATCAAAGATTAGGAATAGGCAAGGTTACTCCCAGAAGCAAAGGAAGTTTTGGATTTACCCCGTTAGGAATGAAAGGTTACAAAAGCTGTAAGCCTCAAGATATATCGGCAATACACCGAAAAGATGGATACATTTACAGCTTTTGCGGGTAACTACCGGAAATTACCGGGAATTAGCCCTCCTAGATTTTCCTGGTAAGTCATAATCACTGATTCTCGGGAAGTTTCCAGAAAGTCGTAGGGTTTGTAATCGGCTAACTGTTAACTGCTAAGCGTTAATTATAATACTTAAAGTTGTGACTATAATAGTTTATATGTTAATAGTTAAATGTTGAGTGTCATTTTTGCTCAATCCTTTTGCCTTTTGCTCAAGTGCAATTTATACTAATATAAAGAAATGTTAAAATTAGCGCTAATATGTAGTCCATACGGACGGTAAACAGTATAATACCATGGAAAATGTCCTGTTCTTCACCGCTGGCTATTTTACTAGTTGATGGCTATAACGTCATTGGCTCTTGGTCTTTCCTGAAAAATACCCGTGATCGTGATGGTCTCATGAGTTCTCGCCAAGAGTTAATTGAGACCCTAGCCAATTACAGTGCCTTTGTCGGCTATGACACTGAGATTGTCTTTGATGCTCACTCACTCAATACCCCTAACAGTCGTGAGGTGATAACTAATCACTTATCGGTTTACTACACCGATTTCGGGGAGACAGCAGACACTTACATCGAAAAATTTTGCGCCTCCTATAGAACCAATCTTGTTAAACCCACTAAACGTCTGATCGTCGCTACCTCAGATCGGGCAGAGCAATTGACGGTTGTGGGGTATGGTGCTCAGTGCATGTCTTCCCAGCAGTTGCTCAGCGATGTTGAATTCACAGCTCGTCGAACCCGCCGCAAATACCGACCACAGAAATCCTCTAGTGGTCGTTTTTTAGTAAATTCCTTAGATGCCAAGGCTCAGCAGCGCCTAGAACAGTTGCGAAATAAAATCAAGTAAAGGGACTGGAAAAAAATTTTCCTGATCAAACACTTGACACAAACCAAAATATCCGCTACACTTATAAAAGTGAAATCAATAAGCCCCCATCGTCTAGAGGCCTAGGACACCTCCCTTTCACGGAGGCGACAGGGATTCGAATTCCCTTGGGGGTATCTAAAGAAGCAAAAAATACAACAGAAAAAATTCAACAGCTTAAGGTAGGCGATTTTAGATAAGATTGCCTACCTTTTAGCTAATCTATCCAGTCTTTCTCTAATGGCTAAGTTAATCAGAGAACGTAGCAAAATCAAAAACCAGAATCCGGAAAAGGCAAAGGCGGCTATCGCCCATCCACTATGAGGAACAGATAGGAAAATAGTACCAGCTACCAGGGTAAATCCAGTTAAACAAGCATAAATTAGGCTTTTTAGAGCAAGGGTGATCTGCTTGAGAGTGCGATCGCTTTCTACAGAACGCACGTGTAATTGTAACTCTCCCAGCTCGAGCCGCTCTTCTAAGCGTCGAATGGCTAGTTCGGTAGGGCTAGCCTTACGTAAGTTATATTTCACAAAATCCCTAGCTTGTTTGGCTAGTTCCCCCACTATATTCCCCCGCCCTTGAAAAACAGCCAGGCTTTTAACAAAAGGCTCAGTAGCAACTAACAAATTATATTGGGGATCTAGGGCACGAGCAATCCCATCAAGAGTTGTTAGTGACTTTAAAATAAATGTCAGTTGTGCTGGTAGGCGAAAAGGTTGCTGCTCAAACATTATGTAAAGTTCGCTACTGATTTCCTCAAAAGCTTGTAATTCTATGGGCTTTTCGGTAAATTTTTCCAGTAGAAAAGCAACTAATCGCTTGACTGGCTTGAGATCTGACATGGGTTCAATTAACCCCATGTAAGTTAAACTATTAACGACCTGATCAGTGTCCTTACGCAGTACAGCAAAAAAAGTCTGGAGCATTTGGTCTTTAGTCATGGACTTGACCTCCAGCATTGTGCCAAAGTCATAAAAAATCAGACTGCCCTCTGTAGAGACTGCCATATTTCCAGGATGAGGGTCAGACTGAAAAAAGCCATCTTGTAATAACTGCTTGAGGTAGCAACAAATTCCCAGCTGAATAATTTCTTTAGGATTTATGCCGAGGGATTCTAGGGTCTGACGGTCATCAATTTTAATTCCCGGCATATACTCCATAGTCAAAACTTTTTTAGTTGTATATCGCCAGTAGACTTTCGGGACACTAATGCGAGGATAATTGCTGAAATTTTGACGAAAACTCTCAGCATTCTTCCCTTCATGGATGTAGTCAATTTCTTGATAGAGCAGGTTAAAAAACTCATGGGTTATGGAATCCAAATCATATTTTCTGGTTCCCGGAACAAATCGATTGACAAAACGAATCAATCGATGGATAATCTCAAAATCTAAGTTAAATAGCTTTTCTAAGCCAGGACGCTGAACCTTAACGACTACATCCTCGCCGGTGTGCAATCGGGCTTTATGAACTTGTCCCAAACTGGCAGCGGCTAGAGGAAAATGCTCAAAATCCCGATACAAACCATGAATATCGTGACCCAGTTCTGATTCAATTAGAGTTATAGCATCGGTTACACTAAATTCTGGGATCCGATCTTGTAATTGCGCCAAGGCATTCACATATTCTAAGCTAAGTAAATCAGGGCGTGTGGATAGTGCTTGCCCGATCTTGATGAACGTTGGACCTAAGTCTAAGAGCTTTCTAACTAACCACTGGGCTCGACGATTTCTTTGCTTGGGGGAATTATTAGCCGATACCTTGTCCCACCATAAATAAACCATAAACTGCGCTGCCGCAGTAAAAATATCGATCTGGCGAGCCAGGGGGGAATAGTTAGGTTGTTGCCAACGTGGTGGCTTGGGCGCATCAGTTGTGAGCATACTCAGCTATTCATAGTTACTCCTATCCAATCCGGGAGTATCAATCAGATCATATCCGCTTTAATACCTATTCTTCCCAGTTAGTCTTCCAAGCTATTAGTCATTAGTCATTAGTTTTGCCTTCTTACTTACTAATGACTAAGTTTTACATAAAAGATTGAACCTGGGGCAGAGTAATTGTGAAAGATACCCGAGACGTGCGAGGAGTGTCAGACGGGCCAGTGGAGACATCTACCGTCCCATTGAGATGCTGCACTAAGCATTTTACTAGCGCTAGACCCAAACCAGTACCCTGAACTGCCCTTTGGGTCATCCCCTGACCGCGATGGAATTTATCAAAAATATGTCTGAGGTCTTCTGGAGATATCCCCTGACCAATATTGCTCAAACTCATCACAATCTGCTTCACCGATTGCTGGATTTGCTCAGTTACCTCGATCACCACTGTAGTATTTGGGTGAGAATACTTGCCAGCATTGGTTAAAAGTTCCAGCAAGATACGGTTAAGGCTTTCAGCGTCGGTGTTGATAAACAGCGATGGTAGTGAACTATTGATTGTTAAGGTTAAGCCTTTCTCCGCCCATTTGTACTCAAAGGATTTAGCCAAGTGCTTAATCATCGGCATCAGGTCAATTCTTTGCAAGTGCAGTTGGGACTGGTCAGATTCCAGCTGCTGTAGACTCAACAGGTCGTTAATTAGCTCAATTTCTTGATTACACTGTTGCTCAAGGATTTCTAGATATTTGGCACGACGCTCAAGATCAAGTTTGGGTTGACGCAACATCCGAATCGCTAGACTCATTGCCGTCAAAGGTGTCCGCAATTCATGATTCATGCTACTGAGAAATTCTTCTTTGAGCCGATTTAATTCCTTTAACTGACCCATTTGCTGGCGAGTTCTTTGGTATAACTCTGCCTGAACTTTCAGACTATGTTGTAACTGAGCCGTGCGTTCTTCAACAAGGGATTGTACTTGCTGGAGAGTCTGATTTTGGATAATAGTGCTACTAACTTGTGTACTGACCCACTTGACCAAGTTGATTTCATTCTCTAGCCAAGGGCGAGGTTGAGTATTTTGCAAGACCAAGAACCCCAAAACCTTAACGGATAGCAAACCATGATTATCTGCCCCAACCAGAGGACAGATCAGTAACCCTGGCAATAGGAGCTGATCTAGGAGTGAGATGCTCTGGTGGTCAGATTTACCAATCGGGTGATCTGGTCTATGGGTAATGACTATCGGTTCAGGGGCTTGCTTGAGAGCCTCTTGGTACCAAGAACACTCAGAAACTGGGAAGGATTGATTTAACAGTGCGTCTCCTTTTGAAAATAGATCAGTACTAGAGGTTTCCTTTAACCATTCACAAACCACTGTCAGATCATGTTTTGGTGAATGCTGTCCTGGTAGAGAGCAACACAGGGGATTCGTTTCATCTAACAGTAGCAGTAGTGCCCGTGACACCTGAAGTGCTTCAGCAACAGCTGTGGTAGCTATCTGGAAAATCTCCAGGAGATTGAGAGAGCTATGCATCACTTGACTCAATTGGTTGAGCAGAGTTTGGTCTCGAGTAGCCGCCTTCACTTGGTGGGTTAGCTGAACTTGAGAAATTGCTACCGATACCCATTGGGAAACAACAATTAATTGTTCTTGCTCTATCTTTGTCCATTGGTAAGGCTGGGCTTTTCCTAAAACAATTACCCCGTTGACTACAGACTGAAACTTTGTGGAGGTCTTCAGGATTGCCCTGGCAGATAGCACTTCTTCACCCAAATCTAAGTTAGACCAAGCATCGGATTTTTGCCAATCTGAAATTACCAGTACTGAGTCCCTGCCTAAGTCATCCTCTGTGGTTATGAGTTCCAGCAGTTGCACTGGATTTTTGTAGTATCGGTGTTCTGGGTCAAGGTGTTGATCAGCACGCCACCAGGCTAGTTGGGGCGTAGTGCTAGGGTTAGCCAGCGCCCCAATTAAACAGCTATCCACCTGAAAACTCTCTCCTATAGCCTGGGCGAGCATCGCCAACAGAGTTTGTGTTTCTGAGGTATTTAGTATCGTCTTAGCAATTTGTTGCCCGATCTGAGCTAACTCTGTCGGGTAAGGCATGAGTGAACCTTGATGCTCCTGGCTAAAGGTTGGTTCAAATGTACCTGAGAGACGGGAGTTGATGGAATTTACTCTTGGGGCAAAAATCGCGCTTTCTGCATCCATTATGCTTGTTGCACAACTTGTGAATACTGGTCTTGACTAGAGCAACTACTGTTAAAACAGTAATCTCGCTAGGATTAGTGTTCCCGGCATCAAAGTGCTTTTGATCAAGAGATTGCAGTTTTTTACGACAACCGACCGACACACCCGTTCAATCATCACTCTGGTTAGAGGAGAAGCTGTGGGTCGGTGGCACAACTCCCATCATGTAATCGTCGCAGTTGAGTTAAACTCCCCCCCGGTGCGCTTACAGTCGTCGAATTTAATTCGCGTGATTGTCGCGATCCAAGGCCATGAGGGATTGCTCACGGCCTTGGGTCGCGCCTTTAGGCAAAGCCCGACGCGGGGCGCGAACTGGCGCGCACCGCGATATCAAAATGGTTACTGCTCGAGATTCGTTTACCAAATTAATTTTGATCGGTAGATTGGGTGAGGGCTTTTTGGAGTTTTGACCTAAGCACAGAGCGTAAAAATCCCAAAAGGCGCGCGCCTCTGAGTTGGGTAGACTACTAGTACCTGGAAACCCAGGAGAGAATTGAGAAACTCCAGATATCTCTCCAAGCTGCGCTTTCCAAGGCCGCGAGGGATTGCTCGCGGCCTTGGAAAGCGCAGCTTGGGATTGACATCGATTAATTTTCAACACCTTAAACACCTTGAGCACCTTTTTATACCGTTTTTTAAACAAAACTGATTTAAAACTTCAATTCAACACCACTAGGAACGCTTCTTTCTAGCTTGTTTTTGAGCTTCCTCACTGTTTTTTCGATAAAGTATAACCCGATAACGAGCTATCTGGTAGCGTTGGTCATCAGGTTTTACCGTCTCCATTAGATTTGATGCCCGTTCCCACTTAGCTGCCACATCTAACCATTGAGCTGAGGTTTCGACACTTTCGCCTGCTGCGGCTGCTTCTTGAGCTAGGCGCATTGCCTCAGTAAAGGGGTCCTGAGTAAAGGGGGGGTCTGGATTACTAGAAGATCCCTCGGAAGAAGAATTGGCTGGGTCTTTTGCCCAATCTTCGGCTTGAGTTGGGTTTAGGGATTCGATTTCCCTCCCAAACCAATCATTGAGTAACCAACCTACTACGATCAGGAATAAACCCAAACCTAACCCAATCACAACACCTTGCCGCAATCGACCTTTTTTACGTAGTTGACTGTAAGAAGCTGGCGGTAAGACCAGTTGCTGATTCGGTAGTTTTTTTTGGCTCAGTTGACGGGAAAATCCTGGTGTTAGAGCCAGTTGCTGGCTCGGTAGGTTTTGGCGATTGTTGAAGGTTTGAGCCAGTTGCTTGAAGAAATTTGGCCTAGTAAGGGTGATGTCTTCGTACCATAACAGCTGATTGTCTGGGTCACGGCTAATTTCTTCTAACCAGAGTAATTGTTCCTCTCGCACGATGCGGCTGTTGATCCTGACACGACGAATGTTACGCGGTGAAATCTCTTCCAGAATTTCCTGGATTTGACTGACTAGAATCGATTGTTCCAGCTGTTCTGGTTTTGCTGCTTCACACAAAACTTGCAATACACCATCAGCCAGAATGGCTCTAGTTCTCACCCCAAAATCGGCTAATCGTTCATTCAGTGTTTGAATAATTGCCACCACGCTACCCTGGTGGGCTTGTCTAGCAATATCTTCCATGGTACCAGACATTTTTTTTAGCTATGACATTGGATTAGTGTGTTTGACTTTACTTAATATAGTTTTTCCCTTTAGAGTACCAGGATCTTCCATTAGTGCATGTATTGTTAATTTTTCTTCCCCCGTGGAGACCGCCGCTAAAACCCAGGTTGCTCTAGTAATTATCATAATCATGAGGTACATTTTTTGAGTAACCCTACCAGTAACGGAAAACAATACTCGATTAACTATTATTAAAAACACTCCTGAATTCCGAAATAATTAGGTGCGCGTTCACGGTTAGCTTTGAAAAAGCGCGGGGTCGCACCGCTCCATACTCCCGACTAATTTGTACCTCACAAAAATGATAAATGACAGATTTAAATCACATCGAGTAGGGCCAATGGCCCGCACAGTTCGAGTAAACAGCGGCTTCGGACTGCTGTCTACGGTTGTAGGGAAACCTACTATGAAAGTAAGTGACTTTTTGGTAATGTCTGTAAAATCTCATGCACGTGGTTGTCAGACCATTATCTCCTTCAAAACTGACCGGTGCGCTTACAGTCGTCGAATTAAATTCCCGTGGCGGTGCGCGCCCGTTCGCGCACCGCAAATCTTTGATGGGTTTGCCGGGAATTCACATGGTGACCATTGACTACTGCCTGAAAAGATGAAAAAATAAAGTCTGTGAGCAGGAGGTTTCTAGATGCTGTTAAAGTCCACCACTCGTCATATCCGAATCTATACAGCAGAGGTTAAAAACAACGAACTAGTCGGGAGTGATAACGTTTTAACCTTAGACATTGACCCCGATAACGAGTTCAATTGGAATGAAGATGCTATACAGCAGGTTTACCGGAAGTTTGATGAGTTGGTTGAATCCTACAGCGGATTTGATTTAACCGAATACAACCTGCGTCGTATCGGTTCTGACCTAGAACACCTTGTGCGATCGCTTTTGCAAAATGGACAAATTAGCTACAATACCGAAAGCAGAGTGATTAATTACAGTATGGGGTTGCCCCAAGTAGAACCTCATAATTAAGCAGTAGGAGATAGGCAGACAAGCTACTTTCAAACAAACCAAGTCACGACCGGATCAAATAACTAAAGCCCATGTCTGCCTTGATCCCCAGCCACAATTTAGTCGGTTGGCTTGACCAAACCATGCTTTTATTGATCAATCCCGTGCTTAGTAAAAGAAAGTCAGACGTGGTAGTTTAGATGTGGTAGCTTAGAAGGTTAATCTTGTCTACAGAAAAAAAATTCAATCCCTGGAGTTATAAGCCTTGGTGGTGCCAACCCTGGTCAATACTATTGACCGGATCTGTCATCCTATTAAGTATATGGGTAGTTTTCAAAACCATCTGGATCACGCTACTCGCTGCTATGCCAATTATGCTTTGGTGGACGTACTTTTTGCTGATCTGGCCTGAGTTAATCAAGAGTAGTGTGATGAGTGAGGGGACGGCATCAATATTGCGCAATAATGATTAATACATAAAACGTAATCCTGACCTTCCCCATAGACCCGCTCGGTAACCATTGCTGCGAACGAATGTATCGCGCGCAACTCATTCATGATAGAAGTAAATCATTAACCAGCCCGTAAGTCAAGCGCTACAATCTTTAATCAATGGGCTGATTTTGGCACTTCCTTTGTGGGCACATAATTCCTTCAAAGAAAGCTGTGCTAATGTTAACCCGGTTCCATCAGGCTATCTTTAGCAGCAAAGAGTTTCATGGACAATCCGGCGGCAACGCTCCACTGCCCAAATCATCAATGTCAGGCTCCCAATCCCCAGACCAACAAGTTCTGCCAAAAATGTCGCACGCCGCTGCTCAGACGATACTTGTGGGCTATTGGGTCAGGCATAAAAGCCGCTCAACCGGGAGAACTTATTGCTAAGCGCTACCTCCTGATTCACTCTCGTGTTCTTTTAGATACTCAACCAGCGGTACCGCCAGAGACCCCACTAGAGATTCCTCAAACCATAACCCCATACTTGAGACTGGTTTCCTATGGATTACACCTGCCTCAAGTGTATGGTCTGCTAACACCGAAGCCAAGGCATAACAAAGAGATTTGGTTACTCGAAGGAGTACCAATTCAGGCAACAGGGAACATTAATAATATTGGACAACTGTCACCAGAACTGACCAGCGTCTGGAAAAATGCCTCACCAATACGCCAACTCAACTGGCTGCAGCAATGGGCTTCACTATGGCAACCGTTGAGCCGAGAAGGAGTAGGGTCTAGCTTACTGAAATCAAACCTGGTGCGGGTGGAAGGAGCCTTGCTAAGGTTATTGGAATTGGAGCGTGATCAAACGCCAGCACCAACCTTAAAACAGCTGGGTCAGCTGTGGTCACAACTGCTTCAGGGAGCTTCCCCTGTTATTAGTGAGTTTTACCAACAACTCTGTTCCCAGCTTACAAAAGGACAGATACAGACATCAGAGCAGCTGTTAGCATTACTGGCGAAAGGGTTGTTTGAATGCCGGTCATGGCAATCGAGAACCTATAAGACTCTCACTCGTACCGATACCGGTCCGGGTCGTAGCCACAATGAAGACGCTTGCTACCCTCCTAATGGTAAGCTAATTAGCTCTTCAAGAGGGAAAGAAGCGATCGCAATGGTTTGCGATGGCATTGGTGGACAAGCAGGTGGTGAAATTGCTTCCCAACTGGCAATTGACACTCTGCGACAACAGCTCAAACAACTGCCAGCTAAACTGGAGGTGTGGAACCCAACCACTCTAAGCCTGGAATTGGAAAATGCTGTCTGTGCTGCCAATGACTCCATTAGCCAACGCAATGATCATGAGAACCGATTTGATCGGCAGCGTATGGGAACAACCTTGGTCATGGCTAGAACCCATGCCCATGAAATATACATTACCCATGTCGGGGATAGCAGAATCTATTGGGTGAGTCGCCATGGTTGTCACCAAGTTACTCTAGATGATGATTTAGCCACAAGAGAAGTGCGGCTTGGATATACCCTTTACCGACATGCTCTACAACAACCAACATCTGGTGCCCTAGTGCAAGCGTTAGGGATGGGTTCATCAACCACACTACACCCCACTGTACAGCGCTTGGTGTTGGATGAAGATTGTGTGTTTCTGCTGTGTTCTGATGGTCTTAGTGACAATGACCGAGTCGAGCAGTACTGGGAAACAGAAATCCTGCCCATTCTCGACGGTCAAATTGATCTCAAGAAAGCAGCAGAACGAATCATTGAGCTTGCTAATACCAAAAACGGACACGACAATGTCACGGTGGGGTTGATTTACTGTCAAGTCACACCAAGCCAGCCTTCGATGCCCATCCAACTATCACCCCCACAGCTAGAATCCATTGGCAATCTCGAGACCAACAATACTCTAATGTTAAACGTTAAGAGTGATCAGCAACCCGCTTCTATTGATGAACAAAAAACAGCGTTGCTCACACTTAACCTCATGGAAGAGGGGGATGCATCTGGTGACCAAAATCCTCATTATTCAGCTTCAACCTCTCCTGAGAAGACTGGCAGACTGTTGTTGGGAATATTCGTGCTTTTGGTGTTAGGGGGGGTAGTCGTTTATCTGTTGAGTCCAGTGTTGAGTCTAAAGGCGAGTGGACAGATAAATCGCTTCTTGAGTGGGGTTTTTAGTCTTGGTAAGGGGCAAGAACTAACCGGTTCTAAAACCACCCCTAAACAGAGTCCAGAAACTAAAGCTATCCCAGGACAAACTCCTGAGTCCGTGACCCTTGCTAAGCGAGCTGCCTTAATTAAAAACCAAGATATTATTAGAATAGTGGGTCAAACTGTACAACTTTTGGTTAACCCTGAAAAGCAATCAATCCTTGGCAGAGTTCCTGCTGGTAGCGTTTTGCAGGTTATTGCCAGAAAAAGGTATCCTCAGGAAGAGACTTGGTGGATTAAATTAAGAGTTTGCTCACCCGGAACCAACACAACTGATATTTCATCGGATCAAATGGCTAGCTCCCCCAAAGTTGGCTCATCCTCAGTACCGTTAAACTCTAAGCAGACTAAACCCTCTGCTACCTTGGTGTCACAGGGACAGGAAGGGTGGATAAGAGAAAAGGAGATTTTACCTATGATGGCTCGTGATTTTACACCAACCCCAACACAAGCCAGTCAATGTCAGAAAAATACCCCTCCGTCTAATTCCCCTAGACCTATTCAATCTCCGTAAGTCTTGAGCAAGTAGTCAAAAGCTTATCGCTTTTAAGTTAATGCTCACCAAAGCTTTCTGACTAACCACTTAACTCCTCAACTAAGAACTGAAAACTAATGATGTCCTATTAATGACCAATTCCTCATTATTGATAGCGCCAATACCACCCAACACTCGATAGACTGATCCTCACATCGGTATATTCCCTATAATGATGAACCTTTAATGTCTGGTATCGAAAATCCTTGCCTCAGTTTAGCGATCGCTCGTCTATCTGCCGCTGGCAGAGAAAACTTGGCTATCTGGGTGCTGAAAGCTCCTTACCCAGGGGGTATGGTTCATCATGATTCTACTTGGTCTGAATACATGACTCAGTCCTGGCTGGCTTGGCAGGACATGTTTTCCCCATTTTCAAACCATGTGCCGATTAGTGGTCATCACAACCAGTATCCCACCACTTTGCCCTCACAGAATCAAAACGGTGCTACAGGTCCGGAGATTAGCTACAGTGGTCGTTTGATGCAAGGTTTGGGCATTGACCTCTGGCAGTGGCTGTTTCAAGGCTCAATTCGCAATGCCCTCGAACGAAGTCAAGGCATTGCCTTGGGACAAAATAAACCCCTTCGCCTGCGCTTGGAAGTTCGCGCTCCAGATTTCATTCCCCTCCCCTGGGAAATTATGCAACCCATGGCGGGTAAACAGGCAATTTCCCTCTCTCAGCAAATTCTGTTTAGCCGCACCACTAGTGATGTAGACGCCCTCGAACCCCTGCGCTCCCACCAGGCTCTCAATATTTTGTTAGTTCTAGGAGAGAAGGTTCAAAAATTAAATGGTTCGACTACCAATTTGGATCTCGAAAAAGAAGCGGCTACCTTGGTAAATGCCCTTCAAGCTGGTAGAGCCGCTCAAACTTCTAGGAACCAATCCGTTCCACCAGTTACCTGCAACGTCTCAAAACTAATACAACCGACACCAGCTGAACTGATTAAAGCACTCGAAACTGGTGCCTATAACATCCTATTCTATGCTGGTCATGGTGAAAGCGCACCAGACGGAGGTTTGCTATTTTTACGCTCGGATGCGAAAATTAGTGGTACGGAATTGGCTCAGGTTCTGGTGCGCACCCAGGTTGCCTTAGCTGTATTCAATGCCTGTTGGAGTGCCAAACCTGACCAAGTGAATTCCCAAACCATTCCCCGTAGTAGTTTAGCTGAGGTGCTGATTCACCACGGTGTCCCAGCAGTTTTGGGGATGCGGGACTCCATTGCTGACCAAGAAGCCGTGAGTTTTATTCAATCATTCGCCCAAGCCTTGGCGGAGCGCATGCCAATTGACCATGCTGTAGCTGTGGCCAGACAGCACATGTTGACCCTTTACAAGTTTAACCAACCAGCCTGGACCTTGCCTATCCTTTATATGCATCCTCAGTTTGAAGGGGAGTTAATCCAACCGGTGGGAGAAGGAATTACAGAACTGCCCACCATCACCTCAAGCTGGCTTGAAAATCCACCCCCAACTGCGTCTTTGCGTTCCATAGGAAAAACCGATCAGGTCTGGCCGATTCGAGGTGGATTGATGCGAGTGGGACGCCTACAATCTCACAACGATTTGGTGATTCCCGAAGTTTGTGTGAGTAAGCAACATGCTGAAATTATCTGCCGTGATGCTTTCACTGACCAAGGCTCGGATCCAACTTACTTCTTGAGGGATTTTTCTCGTAATGGTACGAGAATATTGATCGATAATGGTTGGAAAACTGTTCATCATCAGGAAGTTCAGCTAAGGTCGGGTATTCAGCTTAAGTTTGGTGGTCCTCGTGGTCAGATCTTTGAGTTTATTATTGACTCCCCAGAATCTTGAGTAGGACTATCCTCGTGCCGAAGATAAAGTCAAGCTTATGCTGTTAACTATGCTGTTAACAATGGGAGTTTCACAAGGATACTGGTTAGAGTCAAATGGCAACTAGTGGCTGTCTACCTAAGGGAGCCTCTCAATAGCTCACTAATATCACACATAAGTTGATTTGGAAAGTGCTGTTGCCATGGTAATTAAACACGCGCTGAGAAGTCCAGATTATTTTTTCAGCTGTTGCGGAACTTCCTCAAAAATTGATGTAGCTATTTTATGTCAGGTTTCATCTACTAACCCAAACAGGAGGGGCATTATGAACAGCCAAGCTATTCAATATCAAGAACATCAACAATCATATTTTGAGGATACTTCGGTTCAAATCCAAGAAGAACTACTAGAATTATTACAGTCAGAAGAGGAGTTTTATCCTTGGGATCCAACTGATCCAGAAGCAGAAGCTTATTTTGCTGAGCTAGAAGCAGGTTTTTCCCTCAACGAAATCCAAGATGACCAGGAAATTGCTCAGGCTTCTCTTGCCTTTTTTGAGCGACTAAATCAGTGTTGGGAATTACCTCTCGAATCGAGCATCGAATCGAGCATCGAATCGAGCATCGAATCCACCATTGACTCGTTGAAGGCAGCTTTAGCTAACGGATGTGCGTCTTGCATGCCTCCCGAATGGCTCGAAGCGATCGCTTCGAGAGCTCAAGAGGTTGTTCACAAGAACTTGTCCTTAGCAGAGCAACTTGTGCTTTGTGTCAAGCCATTGTTACAAAACTGGACAGAAGACGATCTATTGGTGTTAGCTCGTCCGTGGGCTTACGCCATGCGCAGTAGCTCAGACTCCATGAATGTCAGTGCTTCAGTTAAATCTGAACAGTGGCACTCTTTGTCTTCTATCCAACAAGTCCGCCTAAGCCTAGAAGTAGCTCATTCGGCTCTGATCGAACTAAACAATCACACTAGTAACTAATTATCTGACTAATCATCTGACTAATCATCTGACTAACCATCGATATTAACATATTAGTGTCGTAACTGGTCTTAGTGATTAGCGTAATTACTGATTAGTCATCACCCCCAAGCTGGGTTTGAACCGAAAAACCGTTTTCCGGTTCTGTATTTACCTAGATTAATTGTAATCCGGACATGATAGTTATCCCAAGTTGCATTGATATGTAGCACCATTACCTCCCATCTTCGTAATCTGTGGTTTCTGACGTCTACCCCATCCAGAATGCAATTTTATAGCGGTTTTCAGGTTTTTATTCCGATTATGACAGCCGGTGATTGCACTCGGAATTTCCTAGAGGCGTGCTGTGTATTCTACCCTCGCTGGAAACCGCTATAAATTTTTAATCTACTCCAAGGTAGCTTAACGGGTTAATGCTATCAATAGATGGCTTTTTGCAATCAATAAAATCAAAAAATTTTGAACATTGACACAATACTACAGGTAGCTGGGTAACAGTGGTAGTAAAAGAGTGACAAAATAATAAACCAAAGGGGCAGTGAACACATAGCTGTCTGTTCGGTCTAAAATGCCACCATGACCAGGAATTAATTGCCCGGAATCCTTGACACCAGCATCCCGTTTCATTAAGGACTCCGTTAAGTCTCCTAAGAGGCTAGCTACACCAATGATTACTCCGAGCATCATGCCGCTCAACTGCCAGCACGGCCAATTCAGATACCAAGCTCCTGCGATTCCTACAGCAATACTACTGACAAGGCCAAATATAGCGCCTTCCACAGTTTTTTTAGGACTGATCATAGAAAGGCGAGTGCGACCAAAAAATTTGCCGAAGGTGTAAGCTCCGATATCTGCTGCCCAAATACAGCTAAATGCTAGGAGAGTTGAAGTTAACCCAGCAGGTAAATCACTCAGATTAATCGAAAAATTAGACCAGTATCCACTGCTGGGTAGGTTCGTAGCGGCGACTGTAGCATCTCGAGCTAGGGAGGACGTTTCAGTCAAATCAGTCAAACCCACTCGCAGACGGACCCAATACCCGGGCAGATAACCACCATAGAGTAAACCTAATATGGAAGCCCCAATATCCGCAATGGTTGCTATCTTGGGTTGGAACAGTAAGTAAAAGCAAATAAATGTTCCAGCAATGGGAAACACCGCATCAGCCAGGGTTGGTGAAATGGTAGCTGTAATTAGTAGTAGCTGAGACACAAACATGGTGCTTTTGGTTGCTGGCACCATGCCTTTTGCTTTTACTAGTTGAAAAAGTTCTAACTGACCTAAATAGACAATGACACAGAAGCCGATGGTAAAATACCATCCCCCAAGTAAGATCATCCCCATCGCCAGGGCGATCGCAACTATTCCACTAAAAATCCGTAACCAGGGCATATGACGTTTTTTTTTGACACTCCTGTTCTCACACAAGAACAGGTTATTTATATTATTATTGTTAATTTTGTTCCCTGAAGGGGTCTATTCCTTACTCTAACTTCTCACCACTAAGAATAAAAATGGGGTTAACTGCTGCAAATGTTTGATAATTCCCCCGTGTCTCTAGGCGATTGACGGCTGACTGAACGACTTCGATATTGCGAGCCTGTAACTCCGCTAAGCCTTCTGAGATGGCATAGAGTCCTTCTAGATTATTGGTGGTTGCTACTATCCTCCCTGGAGATTGTAGGTAGGGCCAGACTTCTTTGAGTAGAGTTTTGATTGGTCTTCCTCCTTCAAGGCAAACTCGGTGGGGTTTCAATGGTAGATCTTTGAGACATTCTGGGGCGTTACCTTCGATGACTTCTACGTTGGTGACATTAAAGCGATCGCAATTGTGTCGAATCAGGTTGGCTACTTCTTCATCCCGTTCTACGGCAATAATCTCACTTTTGGGACACAGTAGTCCAATTTCTACAGGAATGGTACCGGTTCCAGCACCGATGTCCCACAACCGGTCTTGGCTTCCTAGTCGTAGAGCAGAAATGATCAGCAGCCTGACTTCTCGCTTACTTAAGGGAATACCGGGTAGGCGTTCAAAGAGGTGATCTGGGATTCCAGGAGTAATGTATGGCCAAATTGGGGATGACATTTGTGGTATTTAGGTTTCGGGGTATTTTTTTTCCTTTAGTTATTTTGATGTATTCAACTAACCCTTTCAGGTATAGAGCACAAAAATAGTATTATAAATATGGCTGTTTGGTACCTGTTATACTTATGTTTTAATTTTAATCAACCAAAACGATTACTGTCTCTAGTTTTGATAGTTTTATAATTTAGCTTTTATCCTAAATAGATGCTAAATTATAAAAATAACTTAGCATCTATTTGTAGGAACTAACCATAACTATTTACGAAGATTATAGCCTTGATCATACTTATTAGGTGTATTCAATTTTCTTCCCTCTTTATTAAGGGGGTAAACCCCCAATGCCTATCTGCATGCCAACTTTCGACTCCCGACTCCCGATTCCCGACTCCCGATTCCGATTAAGCCAGGACCAGGTACCGCACCTAATTGAGAACTACTATACTAGTCAATAACCTTTAGGGTTTGGAGGCTGGGGTCGCTACAACCGGTAATTTGACCACCTAAGGTTAGAATTTTTTGGAGGTATTCAATAGTAGTTGATTTGATTTGTTCTCCTGGCATTAGGGCTGGTATTCCTGGTGGATAGGGACAGATTAATTCGGCACTGATCCGGTTGATGGTTTCGGTTACCGGTAGGGTTTCGGTGGGAGCAAAGAAGGCTTCACGGGGGGAGAGTAAGGGTTGCAGGTTACAGGTTGCAGGGTGCAGGTTACAGAAGGCAGGTTGCTCAGTGGAGGAATTGTCATTATTTTGGGCAACTTTGATGAAAGCTTGTACAAGTTGCTGAATATCGGTTTGGGTATTGCCTAGGCTAATGATAAAGGTTAAGTGGTGAAGTGTGGGTAACTCCGCTGTGACACCAAGCTGTTGATGAAGAATTTCATCGGCTTCAAACCCACTTAATCCTAATTCGGTCACTCTTACGGTTAAGCGAGTTGGGTCTAGGGCTTGGAATCTTCGGGGTTTAATTAGTTCTAAACCTGGAATTTGGCTGATTTTACTTCTGGCATCCTGGGCTAGCTGCAAGGTATGACTCATTAGTCGTTCTCCATGGAGTGCCATTTGTTGTCGTGCGGCATCTAGGGACGCGAGTAGTAAGTAACTGGGACTGGTGGATTGAACTAGCTGTAATGCTTTACTCAACTGCTGAGCATCAATGCGATTGCCCTGAATGTGCAACATCGATGCCTGAGTCATGGCACCGAGTACTTTATGAGTTGATTGTACGCTTAAATCGGCTCCGGCTGATAGGGCATCTAGGGGTAAATCGGGATGGAAAGCAAAGTGAGGTCCATGGGCTTCATCCACCAGTAGGGGAATATTATGTTGGTGAACTATTTTAGCGATCGCTTTTATGTCACCACAGATCCCCTGATAGGTTGGATAGACCATCATTACTGCTTTGGTGTCCGGATGCTGATTCAGGGCTTGGTTAACTGCAGTTGGGGTGATGCTATAAACCAAGTCAGTGGATGGGTCGTACTCGGGGTTAATAAAGATCGGGATAGCACCACACAAGACTAATCCTGCGATCGCGGATTGGTGGATATTGCGCGGTAATAGGATTTTGTCCCCGGTATAGCAGGTGGCTACTATAGCAGCCATCACCCCACAAGTGGAACCGTTAACTAGGAACCAGGTTTTGCTTGCACCAAAGGCTGCTGCTGCTAGGTCTTGAGCTTCTTGGATTACCCCTTCTGGAGCAAAAAGATTATCTAACTCCGGTAATTCTGGCAAATCAGCCCTAAATACTGATTTTCCCAGCAAATCCGCTAATGGCTCTGGTATTCCCTTCCCTTGTTTGTGTCCTGGTGCATAAAAGGCTGCATGGGGCTTCTGGGCTGATGCCCGCAGAGCCTCTAATAAAGGTGTCTTTTCCTGAGAAGGTGGTCGATTGTTCACAAATTTTTCCCAATGGCTCTAGCTTATCAAAAATTGAGCCAACTATGAACCTCTTTCTGAGAGGATATCTCCCAAGTTTTTTGATACTTAATTTTGCCCCCCTAGCCCCCCAACTTTGGGGGGAATAAGAGTCAATTTGCTTCTAAAAGTCCCCCGCCCCCCTAACCCCCCAATTCTGGGGGGAATTAGCGGATGCTTCGCTTTTTTACAGATGGGGACCAACGGGGGCTTGGATGTAGCAAATGAGACTTCTCAGACAACCTCTGAGGTGAGTAGGGATTCAAAACCAGTATACTAAGGGAATCGCGAAAAGTGATATCCTTGATCAGATTATCAAGTAATTTGTCAGCTAATGATCTCAACTATTACTGACTCACTAGTTTTTTAAATTCCGTTTATTGCTAGTAACGAATAATCAAATACTAGTCCACACACTGCTAGATACGGCCATGGATAAATTGCTTGCTGATTGATAACCAGGATATCGATAATTTTTAATTTATATTATGTCCGAAAGTTCGGATCACTGATAGCTTAGACGTTTCAGATCACTTGAAAATCAGAGATAGTCTCTATCCACACCCTTGCTCCACAATGTAGGGGATTATCAGGACGATACATTACTCTACATGGTCCATTGACTTCCACGGTATGACCATAAGTGTTTTTAGACCCTCGTTTTACGGTAATCACAGGGTTGCGCTCTCCGGTCTTGAGATTTTGGCGAATCACTTTCTGGTTAACGTGAATCACTGCAGGAGTGTAATTTGTACGCTTTGACCAGTTCCGCTTTGGTCCGCGAGTGCCGGGAGTGACCACTGGCATGCCGTCAAACAGAGGAATCACCCAAGTTCTACCCACTTTATAGGCTCCTTTGACTCTGCCTTTACCCAGAAGGTAACGGACGCGAGTGGCGGAAACACCTAGTAAATTGGCGGCTTGTGCGGTGGAAATCATCATAGCGGCTTAACCATTGCGTTTACTATACTGTTTATATTAGCATAATTTTAAGTAAAATGCAAGCTTTTAAAAAACTATTGCATTTTAGCAATGTAAAATACTATAAGTGCTGTAAATAGGGTAAGTGTGGTAAATAGGGTAAGTGTAGGGAGGTGGGAAGAAAGTGCTAGGTATGAATGGAACTCGAGTACAGAAAAACTATTGCACGCTCTGCAATAGATTGAGTTAGCGGTGCGCGTTCAAGCCTTATACTGATGACTGATATAGGAAAAATGCGATGCTCGGTAGAGCCGCTACGCGATCGCATCGGCTATCAAGTTGGATTTACCAACTTGGAGACATAAGAACTATTGCACTGTCACCATCAATTCGGTCAGTGGATGATCTTACTTTGATACTGACTACCGATATTCCAAAAATGAGATTGATGACCCTATCAAGTTGGTAAATCCAACTTTGGGAAATAAGAACTATTGCACTGTCGCAATCGACTGATTACCTAGGTGATCAAATCTTGGTCTGTTCGACTCAAGTGAAAAAAAATACCAATTAACGTAGGGTGGGCAAAGCCATCATTTTATTAATACTCATTTGAACCAAACTGTTTTTGCCCACCCTACAAGTAAGACAAATACCAATTAACGTAGGGTGGGCAAAGCCATCATTTTATTAATACTCATTTGAACCAAACTATTTTTGCCCACCCTACAAGTAAGACAAATACCAATTAACGTAGGGTGGGCAAAGCCATCATTTAATTAATACTCATTGGAACCAAACTATTTTTGCCCACCCTACAAGTAAGACAAATACTACAAGTAAGACAAATACCAATTCAAGTAAGGTGGGCAAAGCCATCTAATCATTAATACTCATTGGAACCAAACTGTTTTTGCCCACCCTACAAGTAAGACTTCCCCCGATTCCCGATTCCCGATTCCCGATTCCCGATTCTTGATTTCCTGTTCAAAACTAATCGGATTCAGGACTAACGACCAAATTCTAATCGTACCATCCTCCCCACCACTAACTATAGTGTTTCCATCTGGACTAATCGCAACTGACCAAACCCAGCCATCATTTCCAGAGAGAGTGCGCAGCAATTGTCTACTGTCTACATCCCATAGCTTAATAGTTTTATCACTGCCAGCACTAGCGATAGTTTTGCTATCGGCACTAATCGCAATGGTAAGAATTGGTGCAGAGTGACTTTCGAGGATAGCTAATTCTTCGCCACTGTTAATATCCCACAACTTGACGGTTTTATCAACACTAGCAACTAGTATCTTGCTATCTTCACTAATGGCAATATCAGAAATCTGGGTTGTTTTGAGATGGTTTTCCGCAATTCTAGGGTGGACAAATCCCAAATCTTGATAGAACGATCTGACCCGCCACTGGCACTAACCAAATGTTTTCCATCGGGACTAATGGCAACAGCAGTAACCCAGTCGGAATGCTCGGTAATGGTGCCTAAAGTTTTGCCAGTGAGGAGATCCCACACCATAACGGTCTTGTCAGGAGAGCCACTTACTAGGATTTTGCCATCGGGACTAATTGCGATTGATCTGACTATACCCGTATGTCCTTTCAAGGTACGAGGTGGTGCTCCAGTTTCTAGGTTCCAGATATTAATTTGTCTTTCTGTTGCGGCAGCGAGACGTTTACCATCAGCACTGATTACTAGAGAACTGGGCGTTCTGGTAAAGTCTTTGATCGTCTTCTGTAGCCTACCATCCCTGAGATTCCAAAACTTGATGGTTTTGTCTTTACTGCTGCTAATTAGGGTTTGGCTATCTGGACTAATGGCGAGAGAATTAACATCTGACCGATGACCTGAAATTAGTTGAGTCAGCTGAGCCTCTTGCCACGACTGGGCTAGCAATGGTTGTTGAGAATGTGAGCGTCCTAGGGTTACCGGATAGACTATCCCTGTAGCCATAGTTAAGATAACCGTAGTGCTAGATATATAGGACTTACGAAGTTTATTTGGTTTTGCCCCCCTAACCCCCCAAATCTGGGGGGAACTACTCTTAAAGTCCCCCAAGTTTGATACCGTTGGCGAAATTAATATTTCTTTACACAAGAGTAGCAGATGGGTAACTTTAAGTTCATGCTCCCCCAGAATTGGGGGTTGGGGGGCGATAAAGACTGCTGTCTTCAGGCTGATATTACTAAATGTTAAATTCGCCAGCAGTATCAAGTTTGGGGGATTTAGGGGGCAATGGGTAAGTCCTGATATAGTCAACAGCGGGATTAATCTTTCACTAAACATTAGTTGGATTGTCATTACTCCTTCACCCTACCAAGGCTAACCCATCACCACGGGGTTCAGATGCCGCTACCAAAACCCCTGACTGACGCCAGATAACTTGACCTTTCCCAAAATTTATGCTATCTGCCATAACCTGAATGTCATGACCCATCTCAGCTAGCTCCAGAGCAATATGACGGGGTACACTCTGTTCCAATAGGACTTGTGACCCATCCACAAATCGCCATCTGGGAGCATCTAGAGCAGCTTGAGGATTCATCCCGTAATCTGCTAGGTTAACCACTACCTGTACATGTCCCTGAGGCTGCATGGGGCCTCCCATAACTCCAAAGGGCCCGAGAGGTTGACCATTTTGAGTCAGAAAACCGGGAATAATGGTGTGATATGACCGCTTACCTGGTGCGACTTGATTAGGATGACCGGATTCTAGGGTAAACCCTAAGGCTCGGTTTTGCAAGGCAATCCCAGTGCCAGGGATAACAATCCCACTCCCAAAGCCTTGAAAGTTCGATTGGATAAAGGATACCATTAATTCCCCATCTGCTGCTGCGAGATAAACTGTGCCACCTTTGGGTAAACCGGGTTTTGCTAAGGCGATCGCTTCTTCCCCAATTAACTTCCGGCGTTCCCTGGCATACCCATGGTCTAATAGCGTTTCGATTGGGAGTTCCATAAACCGAGGGTCAGTGATATGGCGATGAACATCAGCAAAGGCTAGCTTCATGGCTTCGATTTGTAGATGGTAGCTTTTCGCTGATTCACGGGGATAGTGGCTTAAGTCAAAACCTTCGATTATATTCAATGCCATTAAGGCCGCCATCCCTTGGGTGTTGGGGGGAATCTCCCATACGGTCAGGTCACGATAGTTACTTGAAATCGGGTCTACCCACTCAGCTTGGTGAGTAGCTAGGTCAACTTTGGTCAGCACGCCACCAGTATTAGCCGCAAAGTTTGCGATCGCATCAGCAATTTCCCCTTGATAAAAGCTTTCACCACCACTGTTTGCTATCGCTTTCAAGGTCTTAGCATGATCCTTACTCCCCCATACCTCCCCAGCTACTGGTGCGCGCTGGTTAGGGAAAAATACCTGTTTAAATGGTTCAAACTCTGATCCAGTCAGGGACAGATACAGAGCTTCCGCTTGTTTCCAAGCTCTTGCTGTGACTGGAGAGACTGGAAATCCGGTTTCGGCGTATCGAATCGCTGGGGCAAACAATTGCTCAAAGGGTAGCTTTCCCCACCGTTGCCACAAACTACGCCATGCTGATACCGCTCCTGGCACTGTTACCGATAACCAGCCGATAGCAGGAATCTGACTCATGCCAGCAAAATGCTCAAGGGTCAGGTGTTGAGGGCTTTTGCCAGAGCCATTGATACCATGGAGTGACCCATCCCATACTAAAGCGAAGGCATCAGAACCGATACCATTACAGGTAGGCTCAACCACTGTCAACGCGATCGCTGTGGCTATAGCAGCATCTACAGCATTGCCTCCAGCCCAAAACATTTCCATACCAGCTAGGGTGGCTAGGGATTGGCTAGTGGCTACGGCAAATCGATTACCCATGACTACCCGTCGTCTTGATGGGTAGGGATAATGGGTTAAGTTACCCTTGAGCATAATCTTCGATTATCAAATGTTATGTAGTTATTTTATAGATAAGCTGCATAACCCCTAAGCTTGAGTACTAAGTAAATAATGAGGTTTCCTTCTACTTAGTTAGTTGTTTGACCTATGAATCGATTTAAGTTAGGAGTTAAGGTAAAGCGCTACTAGAAGCTAGGGTAAAGAATCAATGCCTACTAACAACTCAGGTATCAAACCGTTTTCGACATCTATTTATTTAAAAGACCCCCAAGGTGATAGGGGGCTCGAAGCGGTTTTTCAATCTAATTCTAGATTAGAGGGTTTCATGGCACATCTAGTCCAGTCTGAGCCAGACAGGAGCGAAGCCGATTGGGCTGCTTGCTTCTTATATCAGTTGAGACAAGCATCTGGTATTTACCGGATTTTATCCATGACTAATCCTGCGATAGTGGTGATCAGAGCTTATCTATTATTGTTAACCTTATCTGATCAGCTCTTATTCAATTACCTACAGTTTGTTTGTTGGTCTGCATCTCAAGCGATCGCCCATCAGTTGAGTAAATCTCATAATCTTGCGTTACATTATCCTGTAGAGGAATGTTTCATCATTGCTAGTGAAGCAGCCAGCCAGCCAGCTAAACTCCTCAGAGGATTTAATTTTTATGCTAAGTCTTCTATCAATGCCTATGCTTTCAATGCCCTCAAGCGAATTATTAGAAATCAAGTCGCCAAGGAACTCAGGTTAAAATCTATCAAATTTTCTGATTATGGCTTGTTGCGATATTTGGATAAAACCGAACTTGAGCAAGCACTTAATAACTATGGAATCACTAATCAAGATTTCAACTATTATCGTCTGGCTTGGCAATCGTTTAAAGACTACTTTAACGAGATTTATCCTCCCAGCAGCAAGGGAAAGTCTCGCCATCATTCCCCAATTAAATTCCTAAGCCAGCAACAGCTTCAACAAATTGCTATTCGTTACAACCAGCAGTTAAATCGGTTAACTCAAATGGTTAGTTCTGAGTTAAAAATTGCTGATTTTAAGAGGAATAACCCTAAAATAAGTGATTCAGATTGGTTAAGACAAGTAGTACGTTACTCAGCTAATGGGCCACGCCCACGCTACGGGAACAGCAATCAGCAATCAGCAATTAGCAATCAGCAATCAGCAATCAGCAATCAACACTCAGCATATGGGCTACGCCCACGCTACGGGAACAGCAATCAGCATATGGGCTACGCCCACGCTACGGGAACAGCAATCAGCACTCAGCACATTGAAGAAATGCTAGCCATTTGCATCCAAGCGGTGCGGATGTCTCAACACAGGAATTCAGTATCCTTAGATGAGTATGGGGAAATTACTGATATAGCATCTAATCCTTTGGAGGTGGTAATCCAAGAGGAAGAAAAGGATGAGTTGGCTCAAGTCAGGACTATTATCTTAAGAGAATTTACTGCTTTAGATCAGCTAGCTCAAACATCCCTAAGACTTTGGCTTGGTCTAGGCATCAATCAACAAGATTTTATCGAGCTTTTTGGGTTTAAAAAGCAATATCAAATTGCTCGCCAGTTTCAACGTTATTTTAAACGAATTTTGAAGGCAGTCGTCACCTTTTATTTTCAGGATGCTATGAGTACAAGTCTAACCTCTAAAGACATCAAGCAGCGCCTTAATGCAACCACTAAAACTAACTATATTAATAACTATCTAAAAGCTTACTTAAGTGCTGATAGTCAAGACTTATTTTCTAAAGTTATTTATAAAATTTATGATGAAGATATTGCTAACTCAATGACTATTAATTTTAGTAATTTAGAAAAAAATAAACTCAAAAAACTAAACCAGAGTTTACTTGAATTAATTCAACCAAGGTTTGAGGTATTAATTGAAAAAAAAATGTCTATAGAACTGATTGAATTTAGATCAGCTAAACCAGCGATAACTAAATTTATTGAGCGGTGGCTCCAGCAAAATCAGGCACTACTAGAGCAATCTCGATCAGGAAATAGGGCAAAACCAATGTAGCCAAAGTAAAACCTGAAACCTGAAACGTGAAAACACCAAATATCCCAATATCCCAAATACCAATTAACGATTAACCAAAAAGGAGATGAGTCAATGAAATTAAGTTTAGAGGATGTAGCTTTCCTACACCCAGACCAATTGTTGATAGAATTCTCCCCAGAAGAACGAGAACAAGCATGGCACCAAACCCAAGCTCAAGGTTATTCTAATCAAGCTGCTCGTTGGCGAGCGTATCTGAATTGTCTCTGTCTGAATACGTTTTTAAGCTATCTGGACACAGAAGCAAATTTAACAGAAGCAAATTTAACAGAACCAAATTTAACAGAACCAAATTTACTAGAAACAGCACTAGACACAGCACTAAAGAAACCACTAAACAAAGCATTAGTATGGCCAGAGTTGGGGGATTTACCAAGTTTCTGGGAAGTAGTGAATGGTACAGCTGTTGAGCTAAACCAGATGCGACTGGTATTAATTCCTAGTGAAGAAATCAAGTTTACAGCGTTGCGAGTACCGCGAGAGTGGGTTGATATTCCTGAGTGGGCTAGTCATTATTATGTGGCGATGCAACTGAATTTAGAAGAATGCTGGTTACAGGTGTCGGGATACACAACTTATCAACAGTTACGTGATCATGGTAACTATGACATCATCGATGAAACCTACGCTGTGGATGCAGTAGATTTAATTGAAGATTTGAATGTGATGTGGGTAACGGAGGAACTTGCTCCTAGTCCCAAACTGGTCGTAAAGCCAATGGCAAGATTATCCTGTGATGAAGCAACAACGTTAATCAAGCAATTGAGCCAGGAAACTCCTTATTCTCCGAGGCTAGATATTCCTTTTGCTAAGTGGCAGGCACTGGTATCAAATTCTAGATGGCGCAAGGAATTATATAAACAACGTTCCCTAGTTTACTCTCGTAAGCCATCTATAACCTTACTCTCATGGCTGGATAATTTCCTGGAGGCTGGTTGGCAAACTGTTGAGGAAATTCGAGCACGTAATGGTGAACCTACTTTAAGCTTAGCTTACCGGTCTCAACCGACTCGTTTGAAGGATCGTTTTAACGATAATTCTTCAGCATCTTCCCCTTTTTCGGAAAATATCCCTGAAGCTGTGACCGCAATTATTAAACTATTAAAAACCAATAGCAGTAAAGATACTAACTTACCCGCTATAGAATTATTGGGTGAAATTGGTCATAGTAACTTAGAGGCGATCGCATTGCTTGCTGAGATGATCAATACTACTGACGATCATGACTTACGTCGCCAAGCCGCTGTCAGTTTGGGAAAACTTGACCCAAATCATCCCCAAGCTGGGATTAGGCGAGTTAAGATAATTGATTTAGAAATGCAACTGAATGGGAGCAAAGTAGCATTTATGGTTACTTTCATACCTGAAGCAGATGGGGAAATTAATGTTCACTTACGGGTGTATCCTACTAAGAGTAAATATCTAAAACCTAATCTCGAATTGCTAGTACTTGATCAGCAGGAAGAAATTTTCTTGTCGGCTCAGTCGAGAAGTGCTGATAATTGGATTCAATTAGAGTTTAATGGTGAAAAGGGGGATAGGTTTATGGTAAAACTAGTACTGGGAGATGCCAGCTTTTCCAAAGAGTTTGTATTGTAATCTATCTTGGGTTGAAACTTTAGGGTTGAAAGTTGTGAGGTTGAAAGTTGTGAGGTTGAAAGTTAAAGGTTGTGAGGTGGAAGGTTTTCAGATAGCGTTTCTGATACTTATCAGGTACCTTCAAGTTTCTTACCCCGACTCCCGACTCCCGACTCCCGACTCCCGACTCCCGACTCCCGACTCCCTATAACCAAGGACTTTCTCTGCCACCCAATTGAAAATACTATTAATAAATTGAATTATAGGGGATTAAAAATGACGAAACTAGTAACCTTTAAAATAGTTGATGGTGATTTTAAAAAGGGCTTTCGGGTAATCCTAAAAATTGGGATTGATGCCAATGAAAATAATTTAATGGCTAGAGAAATTGACGGTTGGTTACCGCCAGCACCTGAGATTAACCAATTGTGCAACAGTTGGCTCTTAAGCTATCGTGCTCAAGGGAGAATCAAACTGCATCCACCGGATCGGAAACTGACAGCTCCCTCAGAACAGATAACCAACTATTCAATTATCAACTCAGCTCATGATTTAGAAGAGGCGATCAATAATTGGCTAAATTCAACCGATAGAAAGTTTCAACGCTTCCGGGATCAAGTGTTAAAATCTTTATCGACCAATGACCAGATTCGGTTTATTATTCAAACTAATAATATCAAACTTTGGCAATTGCCTTGGCATCTCTGGGATGTCTTGTCCGATTGTGATATTGAGGTTAATTTCAGTACCTCAGAATTTCCCTTACCCTCCCAAGCAATCGACCAATCTAGAAATAAAGTCAGACTATTGGCAATTCTAGGAGATGACACCGGGATTAATATCGAGAAGGATTTGGCATTACTCCAGGAGGAATTACCGGATGCAGAAATTGTCCCTTTAATCAGTCCCAAAAAAAAAGAATTAAGCCATGAATTATGGGATGAAAGGTGGGATATATTGTTTTTTGCTGGTCATAGTTTTACCCAGAAAGATAATTTACAAGGACGATTTTTCATCAATGAAGATGAAAGCCTAACCATTGAGGAGTTAAAGTATGGTCTAAGCAATGCGATTGAAAATGGTTTAAAATTGGCTATTTTTAATTCCTGTGATGGGTTAGGATTAGCAGCAGAATTGGTTAGTTTACCAATCTCGACAACCCTGGTCATGCGGGAACGGGTGCCAGATGAGGTAGCTCAGACGTTTTTAAGGTATTTTCTCAACGCATTTGCCACAAAGCAAAAATCCTTATCGGATTCAGTTTGGGAAACCCGGAAAAGATTGCAGGAGGAGGTAGAAGATAACTATCCCTGTGCCAGTTGGTTACCAGTGATATTTCAAAATCCTGCTCTGGAACCGCCAACTTGGGAAGACTTGATCCGAAATATTAGCAATCCTATTGATGATCGAGACTATCTCAAGCATAAACCCAAACTCCCAAGGGTTTTACTGGTAAGTTTGATTGTCACTATTGCAGTGATCACAATGCGATTGCTTGGGCTGTTACAAGGATCAGAATTACGTGCTTTTGACCATCTTATGGGTCTGCGACCACCTGAAAAGCCGGATGAGCGGGTTTTAGTAATTGCGGTGGATGAACCAGATATTCAGTATCAGGAAAAGATGGGTTGGTCGAGGAAAGGGTCGTTATCCGATACAGCCTTGGCAGAACTGTTGCGAAAACTCAACCGTTATCAACCGCGAGTGATTGGCTTAGATATTTATCATGACTTTGAGTTTGAACCTAACTTAGGGACTCAATTGAAACAAAATCCCCGTTTCATTGCGGTGTGCCAAATGAAAAGTAATGATCACCCTGGTATCGCTTCACCACCGGGTATGACATCACAACAGATCGGCTTTAGTGATTTCCCTCGTGACCCAGATCATATTATCCGTCGCCAACTTCTAGGGATGGGCTATCCGGATAATTGTAATACTCGTTACTCTCTAAGTTTACAAGTGGCTCTGAATTACCTAGCCGAAGAGGGAATCCCGCCGATGAAGAGAAATTCAGCAGGGGATGTAGAAATCGGTGATGTGGTGTTTCGGAAATTCGCACACAATGCTGGTGGATATCAGTTAAAGCCAGAACATGCAAGGGGATATCAGATACTCCTTAATTATCGTGCCAATAATCCCAAACAAGTTAATCTCCAAGACTTACTCAAGGGTAAACTTGACTCCCAACTGCCGGATTTAGTCAAAAATAAGATTGTCTTGATTGGGGTTGGTAAAGATTTAAAGGATGTACACCAGACTCCCTATACTAAAGGGCCATGGTCTGACAAAATACCTGGGGTTATGGTTCAAGCTCAGATGAGTAGTCAGATTATTAGTGCCGTTTTGAAGCAACGACCCTTGCTCTGGTGGTTGCCACAGTGGGGGGAAATGCTTTGGATTGGTAGTTGGTCTGTGGTGGGAGGCCTATTAGTTTGGCGTTTACATTCCCCATCCTACTTGGGAATTGCTGTTTTTGTTGGTATCAGCCTTTTATCTGGAGTCTGTTATGGTCTGTTACTCCAAGGGGGATGGATACCTTTTATACCATCAGCGTTGGCCTTAGTGGCAACCAGTGGAGCCATCGTAGTTTCTAGCATTTTTAAATCAAATGTAAACAAGGATGACAGTTTTTTATATTACCAAAAATCCCTAGATACTTGATTATATCTTGCTTTTTGCTTCTTGCATCTTGCCTTTACTAATCGCGCTTCTGTTTACATCTCAAATGTAAAGGCTAGATTGATCATCCAATTGTTTTAGATAATTTTGATAAAAAGATTATTTGTTTAAAGATTGAATAAATTTTAATCCAACTAAAGAAATGAGTCGGGCTTGATATGTAATACTTTTTTTGATCAATAAATCAGTCATCAGCGATGCAGAGGTGCGACCCGTGACGAATTAAATTCGCCACGGGTCAAGCGCACCTAAGCGCTCATGGGGAGGCAGCGCCGCCAAAGGGGGTCTCCCCACTCGCTATTGCCGTGGTTTCCCCCGGAGACGAAACCTGATTACGTTGAGCTGAGCCTTTATGGTTGGTAGGCTATGCAAAAAAGGTTAAAACTTATTGATTAGCGATGCAGCGCGGTCTTGGGGGTTTCCCCCATGAGCGACTGCATCAAGACAAGGCGAGCCTGTCTTACGGTAACTTCAAGGCCTGCCGACGCTTGGCCGTAGGCCACGCCAAAGGAGAACGCGAACAAACTACTCGCGCTTTGCATGGCTGACAAGGTCAACTGCGTCATTCTTCTCATAGCTACCAACCTAAGAGGATATCTGAAAAGTTTTTTGATACTGAATTTTGCCCCCCTAGCCCCCCAATTCTGGGGGGAACAAGAATCTATTTGCTGGTAAAAGTCCCCCAAAATTGGGGGACCAACGGGGGCTTATATGTAGCAAATGAGACTTCTCAGACAACCTCTAAAGGCGTAAAGCACAAGACACCCAGGTTGAGGTCAGCAGTTGAGATCTAGCCTTTCCCGATCTATTTGGAAATGCTCTATATCCGATCGGTGTGATAAGAAATGTAAAGGTTTGCAGAAAATCCCTGACTAAGGACTGATAAAGATTATGGAATCCTTTAAAAAAATTAATTTTTGTCAAACCTCTGAGTATGTATAACAAAAAGCTAGCCTTGTACAAACCTTCTTTGATCTTGACCCTGGTCTGGGTACTACTTAATTTCACCATTTACCCTCTACGAGCGCGTTCGCACTCTGTTGCCCTAAACAGTAACTCCCCCGCAAATAGTTTCTCTAAATCCGATACTCCATCAGCTCAACCAGATCTAGACTTTGACGGTGATGGTAGACCTGATCAGATTACAACAGCTGGAGGACGTTTATATTTCCTCCCACCAAATGCTACAGAACAGGAAAGCTTTGATGATGTCGGCAGACCACCGAAACGGACATCAGGAGGATCACGTGGTCTGTGTTCGGATCAGCTGATTGCTATAGTCCCTGGCAGTAGCGAGATTGTCGAGGCAACTGGCAACTGTAGTAATGACTCGAAATCTTTCTTAGCACTGACCTTAGCTGAGTCTCCTAGCTTTTGGTTTTATGTTCCTAAACAGTCTACTCCTGAACTGACGGTGGAGTTTGTACTGCTCGATCAGAACCAACACTCTCTACTACAAGAAACGATTCGGTTATCTGGAACTCCTGGTATTGTCCGTGTTCCCTTGAGCAAACCTCTAGAAACTGACCAGGTATATCGATGGCAGTTCTCTGTTGTAGTTAATCGCCGCCGCTCTGGGAATCCCAAGGTGGAAGGATTAGTAAAACGCATCATACCAGACTCTACCCTCAGTAGTAAGCTCAAGGCTGCTACTTCACCACGGGAGCGTATTGCTGTTTATGCCAGTCACGGTATTTGGCATGATGCGATGACAGCCTTAGCTGAACTACGGTACCAGAAACCAGAGGATTTGAGGTTAGAACGGGATTGGCAGGATTTCCTAGGTTCGGTGGGTTTGCGTGCGATCGCATTCAAACCTCTAGTTGATTGTTGTACAGCACAGGGAGTAGGGAGTAGGGAGTAGGGAGTAGCGATGCAGCGCGGTCTTGGGGAGGCAGCGCGGTCTTGGGGGTTCCCCCCATGAGCGACTGCCGTGGTTTCCCCCACTCGCTATTGCATCAAGACGGGAGTAGGGAACTTCCGAGTGGTAGTTCTGACGAAAATATCATCAACAGGCAACTTCATCCCGATTCCCGATTCCCGATTCCCGATTCCCTACTCCCGATTCCCGATTCCCAATTCCCGATTCCCGATTCCCGATTACAGCCAATTTCCGACTAAAACATAGGCTCCCCAGAAATATGGAGCTTGATAACCACGGCTTTTTAAGAGCTTAACTTGAGCACGGCGCAAGGCTTCAGCTTTGGTAACCGTTGCGCCAGAATCAGCTAATTCTTGGTAAAAAGATGCCATCAGTTTAGCCGTAGAGTCATCATCAATGAACCATAGGGAAGCCATAGTACTCCTGGCTCCTGACTGAATCGCTACTCCGGCCAAGCCTAAGCTAGCACGACTATCACCATCGGCAGTTTTACAAGCACTGAGCACTAGTAATTCAATTGCTTCTAAACTATTGTCACTTCTGTTCTGGATGACATTGCTTAAATCCTTGAGATTGATTCGCTTATCCCACGCCAGCAGAAAGGTCTCGTCTGGATCTGAACTAAACTCACCGTGAGTAGCTAAATGCACCACAGGAAATGCCACTGAACTGATTAACTCTTGCCATTTTTGACTGGTAAAGTCTTGATTGAGCAATTGCTGACTGGGAATTTGGGATTTAATTTCCCCTAATTCTGTTTTAACATTGGGTAGGTTAGCGAAACCTTCATGATCACGAAAACCCTCGCGCATGTCTGAAAGTCCAAAGGCTAAGGCATTTAACTCTACTTGAGCTAAGGGTTTGGGCTCCAGTAGACTCAAACCAGGAATGAGTGCGATCGCATAGCCTTTTTCTACTAGATACTGTTCACCATCATGAAGGGTAGCCATAGGAACATTGCGCAATCCACCATCAAGAACAAATACTAAGGTTTTAACTTGATTGGCTTCGAGCAACTCTTCCGCCGGTTGAATTAACCAGTCATAAACCTGTTGGGATAAGGCGAGACTTTCTTTAGAAATAAAAGGTCTTTCTAGCTGTATACGGAGACTTTCTAAGGTTTGCTCCAGTTTAGCTTTAGGTAAAGCAGTGGTGTAGTGAATAAATTCTCCTGATTTCGGTAATCTGACGATCACCACTAACCGGTCATCCAGAATAATCGGATAGACTAATGCTGCACTCGGATCGATTTCTTGCTCCGCCAATTCCACAATTTCAGAAAGGTTACACCCCAGAAAATTCTCAATTTGGGCTAGCTGAAGAGAGTCAATGGCTGCAGTAGCTTGCTTGAGCTTGTTCTCTGCGATCGCGTTATTTGCGATCGCGTTATTTGCGATCGGTTGAGCGGTTTGCTCGTCTTTCAAGAGTAAATCGACTAATTCTCGATAGACTTGCTCAACATTTTCCCGAAAGGAAAACTGCACATCTGAACTCAGAGCCAGTAAATCTTGGCGCAGAGAATCTAGGGTTTTGACCGTTGCTTGGTAAGCGGTAATTGCTTCTTCAGTTTTTCCCAGAGCTTGATAAATTCGTCCTAACTGCCATTGCCATTGATAGGCAATATCATCGGATTGAATTCCTTGAGCTATGGTTAGGGCTTTTTCGGTAAATTCTTGAGCTTGATACCATTGCTGAGTTTGTTCATATAGCTTACCCAGGGTACCGAGGGCATAGGATTCGGCTCGTTTATCGTCTAAAAGTTGAGCCTCTTGGAGAGCTTTTACTAATGTATGGGCAATTTCGTAAGGCTGAAGGATAAAGGATGACCGCTGAAGATTGTCTTGATGCTTGTTTGATTTTAGATCATAGGTGATCAGACTTTCGACAAAATTGATTTGAGCATAGATTGCGGTTCGACTAGCTGGTAATTTAGTAATCTCGCTGTTGAGTAATTCCTTGACTTGGTCATTAATTTTATATTTTAATTCTTGGAGCCTTGTAGTTTTGTTTTGATCTTTGTCTTCATCCGTTAAGGTCTCTAACCAATTGTGGAAGTCAATGATTAGACTTAATCGCTGTAGTTTCGGTTCAATATCTAAGCTGGTTGATGCTGATAATTTGCTTGACTCTTGAAGAGATTCTTGATAGTAGTTTAGAGCATACTTAAACTTATCATCAACTTTTTTTTGAACTTTTTCTTGTTGTTCTATCTGGTTATTTCTGGTGTATAATTGTTTATAGTGGTTGTACCAAGAACGTTCTGTATCTCCCAAACTCAGTAAGGTCTCTCGTTTTTCCAGAGGAGGTTGAGCTACTTTCAAACTTGCCTTAAGCACTTGCTGAGAGTGCTTCAAGTCCCCAAGGAGACGGAGAGTATTCCCAAGGCTACGTAAGCCAAGGATTTTAATCTGGGGATCAGGGGTTTGTTGAAAGGTTTGCAGCACCGTTTCAAACCTTTCTTGATTGGACAAATCGCAATTATTGTCCAGGTTTAAGGCTTGTAATAAGGTTTTACAGGTGCGACGGTGAAGTCCTAAGGCTTCCATCGCTTGAGCTTGATTAATTAGGGTACCTGTAATGCCAATGTCATCCTTTAATTGTTGATAAATCTCAGTAGCCAATTGCCAGGCTTCTAGAGCAGTGTCTGGTTGTCCTAAGGCTAATTCTAAACTACCTAGGGTGTTGAGAGCTTGGGCTTGGATTTGCTGGTAGTCTGGGCTATCCCTGAGATCTGCTCCGGTCTCTAACAGCTTGAGGCTAAATGCGATCGCATCTTCTGCATCAAACCACTGTTGCAGTTTCTGGTAAGCCAAAGACAGATAACTCAATGCCATCGCCTGATGTAGTTTATCCCTTTGGGATTCATAGGCTTGTGCTGCCTGTTCCCAAGTGCTTGCTGCTTGATTAAACTGACCTTTGGTGTAGAATGCTCTGCCTTGTTCCACTAAATCTGACGCTGACCAATCTTGAGGAATTGGCTTAACAGTTGTGGGATAGGATAAGACCGGAAGGATGCCAATGGGGAGAACTAAATTTAGGAGAAAAAAAATTAGGGTTTGTGTGCCAATTAGGGTCGCGCGAAGCATGAGGACGCTAAATCTAGGGTTTCTATTAAATTATCTCTTGAATGGAGTATGGTGTTTCATCGTAATAGTCAGGTATATCTAAATTTTTCTCATTGCTGAGGGGCGGGATGACTATGAGTGGGTTCGGCATCTTGTCTGCCTGAGGCAGAATACAGGCAAGATGCCTGTTCCACCCTTGATGCTGGGCAGGATACAGGCAAGATGCCTGTTTCACACCTGATGCCCCTGGAAATTGAAACAGGCAAGATGCCTGTTCCACGCTGCATCTGTGTTCCCGATTCCCGATTCCCGATTCCCGATTCCCGATTCCCGATTCCCGATTCCCGATTCCCAATTCCCTGCTCCCTGTTCCCTAGCGCAAATAACAAGACCCAGGTACCTGCCGAAATCCATCCGGTGTCACGGTAGTTGGATAAGCAGTCAGAAAGATATTGCCATCAGCATCAATCATCAAGCCTTGAGCTTCTATAATCCGTTTTGGCTTAGGGGTAGTGGGTTTAACAGGGGGGTTAACCAGTGCAGTCGGGGAACGATAGCGTCCACGGGCAGTGGGACGGCGTATATCTTCCCAAAGGGTATTGCTGCTGATTTCACCTGGGCGAGGAGGTAAGCCGCCACGTCCAGTATTGACAAAACTACTGCCAGTACTATTACCCGGTTGGCAGCGCTGGTCAAATTGAGCCTTGCCTGGTTCGGTGGGTAAGCTGTTGGGCTCCCGTTCCAGAAAGTCATTGGTAGTGTTGATGGTCACCATACCACTGTCTGTCTGACCAGAGGCATCTATATCATTGGTGCCATTGCCATCAATAGCTGGGCGCTCTTCAATACCAAAGATACTGAAGGCATTGATAGTGATATTACCGCCTTGTCCCATGGGAGCATTAGCAATGATATCACTACCATTAGAACCAGTTGCGGGGAAAGCAATCAGGAATGGGTTATCATTCGGATTATCATTACGGTTCTCATTAATAGTGATGTTACCTCCGTTAGCTTCTAAAGCCTTTGCGGAGATCAGACTTTCGTTTTTGAGCTGTATTAGGTCTGATATGTTTAGTATGATATTCGCTCCTGATTCCCCAGGATTTGGAGTTTGAGCAGTTTCAGCTTCTAGTGTTCCGTTATTGAGCAACAGGGAATTAGCATTAATTATCAGATTACCTGCTACCCCGTTCTCACTTCTGACTGTTATTATCCCTTCATCTTCAACCTTGAGGGAATTACTATTGATTCTGATATCACCAGCTTGAGCTGTCTTACTGCTTACGTTTATTTCCCCTCTATCCTCAACCTTCAGGGAATTAGTATCGATGGTGATTTCACCAGCTTCACCACTGAAATTGCCTGAGCTGCTAGACACTAAACCACTGGCAATGTCACTATTAGTGGGACTAACTCCAGAAATAGTAATGTCATCAGCATTGACTGTAATCTTACCAGCATTTGCTGCACGATCAGGTAAGGATTCCGGAGATACAAGATTTAGTTGCCCCAATAAAAAGTGACTAGTAATGGTTTCAGGGGATAAGGCTTTGTCATAGACTGCGACTTCATCAATCACACCATTGAAGGGTTGGTTGAATCCTCCGTTACCCCTCGTCCAATTGCCGATCAAGACACGGGGGTTTTGACTTTCAAAAGCACCTTGCTTGTTACTGTTGACTTCCCTACCATCCACAAAAATAGTGTTGGTGTTGGAGTCTTGGTCATAAGTAGCTACAATGTGATACCAAGTATCTGGTTCGATGATGTTACCTGGTGTTTCCAAGTCCTTTGGAAAGTCACCAAAACGAACAGACCCCTTACGGCTCACTCGGAAATATAGACTGTCACCGTTACCATCGTTGCGGTTATTGCTTGGATGTATCCCGAGATAAGATTGCTCTTTCAGTTCGTTTGGCTTTACCCAGGCTTCTACGGTGAAGGATTGATTGCTGATATCTAATTCCGACCCTGGTGCAATAATACCAACATCCACAGCATCATTGTTGCCATCAAATTCTCCTGCTGTGCCTGATACTCCTGGAACGCCCTGAATTACGCCATTCCTGTAAGTACCGTTGAAGCCATTGCCAGAACTGTCAACAGCCGTTATTGAAGTGGTTTCGTCTAAACGCCAGTAGGCTACTGGCTGATCTGCTAGCACAAATTCTTGATAGGACTGGTTGGTTAACTCTGGATTTAGAGCTGCTTGACTGACACCAAAGGTTCCTGCTTCGACCCGCCCACCATTAATAAGAGATAGGGAGGAAGTAGTGATCTCAATATCTCCTCCATCACCAGTAGCTCCCTCATTTACACGGCTCTGAATGAGTGCATCATCAACAGTTACTGTATTGCTGCTGGTTAATTTTATATTTCCACCATCCCCGCTGCCGCTGGTGCCAGCACCTAGGGTTCCACCATTAGTCACAGCAATGGAGTTAGCCTCAATGCTAATATCACCACCGTCACCATCTATTGTCCTAGGTCCCACACCAGTCAAGATCCGACTAGCTTCGTCATTAATGCCTATTCCGTCTATTAAAACCTGGTCACGAACCTTAATGATCACATCACCACCATCCCCCTTGCCTTCAGTACCAGATGCTAACTTGGCACCTCCAGTAATTTCCAATGAACCTTCTGTAACTGTTATGCTAATATCGCCACCATTCTTCTTGCCATCCGGTTGAACATCACTAACTATGGCACTATCTGCTCCAATCAGCTCGCTGACTCCATCAACTAAAACGCGATCGCGAGCTATTATTTCCACATCACCCCCTTTTCCTTTGCCACGGGTTTCAGAATTTATCTGAGCACCATTGGTAAAGTCAACTGACCCAGCATCAATCAATACGTTGCCACCGTTACCCTCTGCTTGAGGTCTAACGCGAGTGAAGATAATACTTGAAAATTTATTCTCCTTTCCCTTTACTTTATTCTTAGCAGCGCCATCAAAGATAACTTTATCTTCAGCAATAATTGATATGTTGCCAGCATTTCCTTTGTCATCGATTTCAGTACTTACTTGACCGCCATTGGTCACAAAAACTGACGTTGCCTCTATGGTGATATTGCCACCATTACCTTCAGCTTGTGATTGCTCACTCAAGGGTATGTCTTCTCTATCCGGACCGACCCGAGAGCGCAAACCGCTGGCTATATTATCCTTCTTATCCTTATTTGCTACTCCGTTGGATACGTTTGCCTTAGCTATCCCGTCAATCCTAACTGTATCGCGAGCTTTTATAGTTATCTCGCCTGCATTTCCTTTTCCCAGGGTGTCAGCTAAGACTCTAGCACCATTTTTGATAGTGACTGATTCGGCATCAATCGATATATTTCCTGCGTTGCCGATTGCGTCAGGATCCACTAGGGTCTGAATTGAGTTAATGTTCTTGTCAACGATAACTTGATCCTCAGCCGTAATTATTACACCACCACCATTTCCCTGTCCTGTGATCCTCGACTGCAAGAAAGCATCATTCATAAACAAAGAGCCTGTGGTAATGGAAATACCACCACTCTTCTCACCGGTAGCGTTTCTTTCTATGTTGTTGAAAATTCCAGTAGTCTCACGATTTTCCGAATTTTCCGTTTTCCCTTCAAAGGTGACTGTGTCATCAGCCACAATGGTAATTTTCCCAGCATTTGCTTGACCAAAGGTACTCGTTTCGATCTGAGCACCGCCTGTGGCAAAGAGTGACCCAGTATCGATAGTGATATCCCCACCCTTTTCGGTGCCGAAGGTGTTGCTAATAATGAAACTTCCGTTAAGGGATAGTTGACCATTTGTAACCACAGTAATATCCCCTGCTGTCCCAGAAGCCGAAGAAGCATCAATGCGTTCGCTTATTTCAATCCCGCCTCGATAATCGATAATCACATCACCACTATTTCCCACAAACCTACCGAAATTGTCATCGGTGCGGAGTGTTCCCATCTCCAGCTTGTTAGTAGGATTAGTTCCGTTCGGTTGATACTGATTGGTTAACAATACCAGTCCATTCGGAGCATTAATCGAGATGTCACCAATCGTGATATCAGCACCAGTTGCACCAGTAACCACATTAGGAGCAAGGTTTCCTGTATCCACATTTCCTGGAAAACCTCCCAGTAATGTCCAATCTATGCCAGCACGAATATCTAAGGTAGGTTGGTTACTACCATCAATTACGACAGACGTTCCGACTTGGTCCGATAAGGTAACATTGGCCAAACTTGCCAAGAACGGATTGGAGTTATCAGGACTAATGGCATTGTCGGCGGTATCGGTAGAGTTAATCTCCAGGTCTCCAACCGTAACACTCCCTCCTGCCAAAATATGGAGTGAGGCTCCGGTATAGTTTCCTAAACTGACATCTCCATTGGCCAGAATAATTGGGTCATGGGGGCTGACTAAATTTCCCGGTGATCCATCCAACTGCTCGATGCTGAAACTGCCGCCAGCGGTATAGTGAGCATCCCCTGCTATGGGACCCGGCGATTGGCCTTGGCCTTTGGGCCACGCTGCGCGAATGGCCACGCTACGCGAACGCAACCGTAAATCAGAACCAGCGAATAAACCACTATCGGTATGGTTATGGGCAGCAATATCAATGGACTGATTCCCCTGAATTAGCAGCAAACCACCGGCATTGGCAATAAAGGGTTGCGCTACACTATCGCTGATGCTAACCGTATCTTCTCCAAATAGAGTCAAATTGTTACCAGCCTCCAGTTGACCCTGTAAATCTAGATTGCCTGCAGCTAGAGTTAAATCTTGTCCTACTGCTAAATTCCCAGCATTTTGAATTGTTGTCCTGGGGTCATACTTGCCATACTGCAATCCTGGGGTAATATTAATGGTTAGCAGTGGCGGGGCTTGTGGGGATGTGGCACTAAACTCCTGCCCATTAGCAAAGACCAGGCTATTGGCAGTAGAGGCGAAAAAGGAACCAGCTACATCTAATCTCGACTGCGGTCCAAACACAATGCCATTAGGATTGAGCAAAAACAGATTCCCTGGCCCATCTACTCCCAAAGTGCCTAGAATATTAGAGAGATTACTTCCAGTTACCCGGGTTAGAATAGTCTCAATTCCAGAAGGATTAGCAAAATAAACCCGTTGTAGTTCCCCTACATTAAATTCCTGAAAACTGTGGAATAGGTTAGACCCTCGTGTTGCGCCACCTTCGATTTTATCTGCTATTTTTCCTCGGACATTGGTATTAGGTATCACCACAGACGATTCTGAACCTAATGTGCCATCCGGAACAATATCAGCCAAGGCATAGTTTCCCGACATGGCTAGGGTTAACCAACCCAGGGGGAACGCCATTGCCCTGGCCCAACCTAAGGTGAGGGTGATTACTAGCTTTCTTCCACCTAAAATAGCGGTAAGGGGGCGGACGCCTATACCCGTTAGGGTTAGCGTCTGGGGAATTACCGCCAACAAAAAAATCGAGCGGTAGCGAGTCCGTTTATAGTCTGTATTCATAGCCGTCCGCTCGGTGAATGGTTTTTAGGTATTTCGGATGTACATCAAAGCTTTTCTCTAATGTGCTCAGCTTAAAGCTTGGCCTATAGCGAATGGCAATTCGTCCGGTATACTTCCCTGCGTACTTCCGAGACGGGATATCGGCTTTTACTAAATCCCCCGTTTGAAACCCCATAAAAAACTTCTGTGAGGGAGCGTGGGCTATAGGAAAGCCATATCGGTCGGTTCGACATCGCTGCCGCCTCCCATGACCCTTGGCTTTGACGATCAGAGGTCTGACCCCTTTAAGTAGTAGTCTTTCGGGGGTAGAAGCCCCAACACAAGCCGCGTCTGTCCAGTGGGTTTTAGGAATGTTGCGGAGTTTGCGATTGAATTTAGTCCGACCACCAGTACCCGTTTCCACAGGGAACCCGTACCCTTTCAGTCTCCTCAGCAATTCCCATCGGGTGGAATTAACCGCCGCCGCATCTTTCAATGGGGCTAATGCTTGCGCCAATACCTGCTTGAGCACGTCGGGTTTCTTTTTGAGAAATGCCTCAACAGGTTTATTCCCCTTGGCTTGATTGCAAGGGCGGCAGGCTAGGGTGAGGTTACTGACTCGGTTCGAGCCACCCTTGCTCAAAGCTTGGATATGCTCGATTTCAAGGGGGGTTTCTTTGGCGCTACAGTAAGCACATTTTCTTTCCCATTTCTGGAGTAAGTATTCCTTTACTTCAAAACCGAACAACTCACCTCGCTGGTACTCAACGCCCCTAATTTCGGGGTTCTGCATTTTCTGCATGTCGAACCGTACTAATTCCATTGAGAGCGCGGAGATTGGACAGACCCTGATCATTCGCCCGACCCATGTCTCGACGTTGGCCACCCGGCTTTCTATCGAAGGAGCAAGCCATCCTTCTGGGCGAATCCGATTCAGGAACCTTCGCTTGCGATACCTTAGTTTCCGGTTACGTCGCCCTCGTCTTAAGGCTCTGCGAGAGTCGAGAGCCTTCTTGATTTGTTCTGTTCGGTGTTCGATCTCTAAGGCATGGGTCACCCGGTAGGATTGTTCCTGGACTACTGCCATTCCCGTGACCTTGGAGCCTGGATCAATTTTAAGTCGGTGGGGATGGGTAACTGAATCCTCCACCGTCCTGTCTAGCAGTACGATGGTGAACGGGTAGCGCTTAAACACCCTGGCGCGTCCGTTATTGAGCAGCTTTCTTGCCCGTGCTGGATGACAAGGATCAAGGGGTTTAAGGTTTTTATCTAGAACAAAGGCGTACATTACTGCACCTCTCAATTTCTTGGTAAGGTTTGCCTCGACGTTGTTAGTACTCGGTACTTTCCTGATCACACTGGCTTTTCCGAATGACCTGTTTAATGACCCGGTTGTAGAGCTTGGAACTGGCACGCATCCCAAGGTACGAACTTTAACCCTTGCTACTAACGGCTGCCTGAGGCGAGGCCAGAAATCCTCGTCTCGTCTCAGGCCATCTGGTCAACAGGCTTGATTCAAGCCCACACTGTACCCAGTAGGGTCAGTGTGCGGTAGTTGACCCATATTCAGTTCTAAGTTATTTCTTTAAATACTTTCTGGATAATTATACCAGTGATTGCTGCTTTTTATTGGAACTATGGGAATTTTAAGACGTGTGGTAAAATGGGGACAGATCACCCTATATTTATGAAATATCTAGGGTTTTTATATAGGTTTTAAACAGGCTTATGGTAGTCATTTATATGTATGGAAAATGGTAAATCTAAGAGGGGAAATAGCTTCGGAGTTTTATGGTTAAAGAAATAAATACTGCCTAATTTTACATCTCATTTATAAATGCTATAACGCCTTCAAGCTAGTAAGGTGCAAATTTATAGATTTTAGGGAGCAGGGAGCAGGGAGCAGGGAGCAGGGAGCAGGGAGCATAGAATACAAAAGTCGAAAGAGGGAAGAGGTAAAAAATAATCTGTACCTCATAGCTACGATAAACCCTATAACTTCATTATTTAAGAATTTCATCATACTGATTGCTGTCATCTTGTTGTTCCTTGATTGAGTTTATAATCTCGTTTAATGGCTTTTGGTTTAGCCACTGATGGCGTTCTTGCGTATAATCACCTTGACCCCAGTTAAAATATTGAATAAACCGAATTGCATCAACCATTCCTAAAGCATCAACTAAGGCTTGATATCCTTGTTTTATAATTTCCTGTTGGGGTTTAATGATCATCGTTATTATCCATTTGTGTAGATTATATTAGCCAACGCACAGGATTATCAACAGCTACATTGATTGCCCTAATATTTCGTTGAGCTTTGTTAATAAGTCTGTCATCTGTAGATCAGGGGGTGGCAAAAATCTAAAAATTAGGCGTTGCTTAATAATGGAATGATTTTAATAGTTTTTAGGTGCGCTTGACCTTGGCGAATTTAATTCTTCATGGGTCAAGCGCACCTTTGACTAAAATAAGCTATCAGCTGATAGCTGATAGCTTATAGCTTAGGTTGCTGTTACCCAAAAGGAACATTCAACGCGCCATTTTGCTTAAGCCATTGGCACTGTTGAGCACTTAATCCTTTAGCATCGGTAAACACCGCACCGGCCACCTCGCAGTTAGAGAAATCAACACCATTCCAAATAGTATTCTCCAAATTAGCGTACTGTAAATCAGCATTTTTAAGATTAACCTTAGATAAGCGAGCCCCTTCTAAATTCGCAGAAAATAAAGACGCTTCAGTTAAATCAACATCGTTTAATAAGGCATTTTCCAAACTTGACTCCAGCAACTGAGCACCACGCAAAATTACCTCGGTCAAATCAGCAGCTCTGAGATTAGCAACAATCAGATTAGCAGAGGTTAAATCTGCTCTGAGTAAACTAGCACGGCTTAAATTTGCCCGTTCCAAATCAGCACCAAGCCACTTAGTATCGATTAACTTAGCCGCCTCTAAGGTAGCTAGATCAAGGGTTGCCCCACTGAAATTAGCCTCAGGGAAATTCACAGCTCCTAAATTGGCCATCTTGAGATTGGCATTGATAAAGCTTATCCCTTTCCCAGTTGCTTCTCTCAAATCAGCCTTTTGCAGCTGGGCTAAGGACGCCTCAACCCCATCTAGTCTTGCTCCACAAAGCTTAGCCTTTGTTGCCCAAGCCCCTCGGAGATTCGCCCCCTCCAAATCAGCACAATTCAGTTGAGCTCCTGAGAGTCGGGCATAAACCAAAGTCGCCCCCGATAGGTTGGCCCAGCTGAGATTGGCTTGAGTAAAGTCTGTCTCTTGACAAGATGCTCCCGAGAGATTGGCATTACGTAGGTAAGCGTGGGCAAACTGAGCCTGATCCAGATTCAACCCCTGTAAATCAATATGACTCAGCTCGGCTTTCTGTAACGACAGTCCTTGCTTAAGTTGTTTAAGAACTTGATTAGTAGTTAATAATGTCATAGTATTGCTTATACAAAACCTGTAGTCAGTTCGTTTTGTATCTAATCTAACTTTATTGTCACACAATATGTGATTACAGCAATAATCTTTTACATAAATACATTGAGCGTTTGAGGCATAGGAGCAGTCAAAGTATTAGGGAATCGGGAATCGGGAGTCGGGAATCGGGAATCGGGAGTCGGGAGTCGGGAGCGGTGCGACCCGTGGCGAATTTAATTCGACGACTGTAAGCGCACTCCCTGGGAGTCGGAATGCAGCTCAGTCTTGGGGGAAACCCTTACTTGTGCTTTGCATCAAGACGGGGTAAGAAGCTTGAATCTACCTCATAAGTCTGATCAAAATAACTATGATCAAAGCTATACCAACTTCATCGAAAACTACTTCTTACCTCTGTTGTACCCCCTATACCCCCACACTTCCCCCTCTCCCCACACTTCCCCCTCTCCCCACACTTCCCCCTCTCCCCACACTCTTCTCCCGATTCCCGATTCCCGATTCCCGATTCCCGATTCCCCATTCCCTGCCCTATAGCTTTCATGGTCAAGTTTTCTATCAGTCGCTTTATCCTCATGGCAGCTATAGTTATCGGTGTAATTGTTCTTGTCCCAACTATCAAGCAAATTACCCAGCAGCGAGCCATGACATCCGCTTACGAATTACTGACTGACCCATTCTTGCAATTTCCTACAAAAGATTCCGTGCGGGTGGTTTGGTTTACCGAATTTCCTGGCTCCCGCCACACTGTTACCTACGGCACGAGCTCTTATCGTAAGGCCACTGCTACTACTACTAAACTCAGCCGCACTCGGGAAGACCAAAAATCCCGAGTAGGCAACCAGACCGAAGACGGCCAAGTCTACCAGAAGCCAATCATGCGGGATATTTGGCGTCATGAAGCCATCGTAACTGGACTGACTCCTGGTCTTCCTGTTCCCTATCAAGTCACCAGTGTCAAGGACAATGGGCAAGTTTTCACGAGCAAACTCTTTAGCCTCAGTGCTCTACCAAACCCTCAGACACCCCAGAAAATTCTTCTGACCTCTGACCATCAACTAATGCCGATGACAGCAGCTAATCTCCAGAAGGTGGTAGAAACTGTAGGCCAAATTGATGGGGTGTTCTATGTTGGTGATTTAGTTAATATTCCTGACCGGGCTTCGGAATGGTTTGATGATAACCGGGGTGGTGCGTTTTTCCCTTGTCTTCAGGGTCGAGCTAATTACCAATTGCAGAAGAATGGGGTTAAAACTACCTACCATGGCGGTGAAATTATTCAAAATGCCCCGATATTTCCTGTAGTTGGTAATCATGAAGTGATGGGGCGTTTTTCTATGGAAAAGGATTTGAATAGCCAATTCAATGACCCTTTTACTCGCGCTGCAGCACAAGCCATCTATCGGCAAAAAGCTGAACAGTTAAATCCAGATAATGACCCTAATTATTACCAAGATTGGCTAAAAAATAATACCTATAATACCGACACTTATAACGAGATTTTTTCCCTACCAAATGGCAAACCTTATTATGCCGTAACCTTTGGTGATATTCGCTTAGTGGTGTTGTACATTACTAATATTTGGCGGACACCTAGCTTAGGTCCTAATGCCAAAGGTAGGTATCAAGAACGGGAACAAGATTTAGACAATCCCATCGCTTGGGGATACGGACAACATATCTTTGAACCGGTTAGTAAAGGGAGTCCCCAGTACCAATGGCTCCAGGCAGAACTCAATAGCACTGAGTTCCAACAAGCTAAGTATAAAATTGTGATGCTTCACCATCCTCCCCATAGCCTAGGGGACAATATTGTCCCAGCTTATACTGACCCAGTGCAGATCATTGAGCGGGATCGGGCGGGTAAGGTGACAGCAGTACGTTATGAGTACCCCAAAGACAAGGATTATATCATTCGGGATGTGGTGCCATTGTTAGAAGCTGCTGGTGTGCAGTTGGTGTATTATGGCCATTCCCATCTATGGAATCGCTTTGTTGATGGTAATGGCATCCATTTTTTAGAATCCTCCAATGTGGGGAATAGTTATGGCGCTTATGTTGGTGAGAAGAAGCGCCCAGTACCAAATGGGTATAACGAAAACTATTCCGCTACTGGAGACCCCAATGGATTAGAGCCCGTTATGCCAACAATCGCGCCATTGTTAGGAGAGAATAACCAGCCCTTGCCTTATATCGCTAGTAATGACCTCACTGTATTTAGTATCTTCGATACTGGCACCGGTATAGTAACTAGCTATCGCTTTGATACGCGATCGCCTAATTCAGATGTGATTAAATTCGATCAGTTTCAGTTAAGGCTAAGGGATTAGCCTGGGGAGATGGGGAGATGGGGAGATGGGGAGATGGGGAGATGGGGAGATGGGGAGATGGGGAGATGGGGAGATGGGGAGATTTTTGATGAAGGGTAATTATCCTAAAATTCTATTATAGAATAATATATTGGCTACTCTTGCTAGCATGCCTATTGCCATTGCCTATTGCTAGCATGCCTATTGTCTGTTGCCTGTTGCCTGTTGCCTGTTGCCTGTTGCCTGTTGCCTGTTGCTAGCTTGCTTCTCTATAAAACATAGACACCATTGGACATTACTGACAAAATGGGTAATACTAGAGAGGTTGTGATTAGATCTAGCATTGATATGGAAAGTCATTCCGAGATGACATTAAGCATTGGGGAGGCAGCTAAACAGCTAGGAGTCTCTACCAAAACCCTAAGACGGTGGGCTGATGCGGGCAAAATCAGATATCAACGTTCACCTACTGGACAACGACGATTTTATCTTAAAGATATCAAACATATAACACCAAGAAATCCTCAGCCATTAACCCACAGATTGACAATCAACTATGCCAGAGTTTCCAGTGATGAGCGACAAAAAGACCTGAGGAGTCAAATTCAATTATTAGAAAATTTTAGCGCTGCTAATGGTTGGCAATACGAAACTATTTCTGATTTAGGGGGTGGTTTAAATTATCACAAAAAAGGATTGAACCAATTACTCAGAAAAATTATGACAGGGGATGTTGAACGATTGGTTATAACTCACAAGGATAGATTGCTGAGATTTGGATCAGAATTAATCTTTACCATTTGTGAAGAGTTTGGCACAGAAGTCGTGATCATTAATAAATCCCCAGAGGGAGTCAGCTTTGATGACGAATTAACCCAAGACATGATGGAATTAATCACAGTCTTTTCTGCCCGTCTCTATGGCGCTAGGAGCCAAAAAAATAAAAAATTACTGGATGGAATGAGTAAAGTGGTAAAGGAATTAGAGTAAGGAGTAGGTGGAGAGGGGTTAGGGTGGGGAGATTGGGGAGATTTTTATTAAGGGTAATTATCCCGACATGATATTAGAGAATATGGAAGAAACCCCGGCTGTGAAACCAACTCCCAACCGATGTGAGCCAATTATACATCAAAAGGGAAGAGGCGGTCGAGGAAGGGGTTAGAAAAAAGTCGATCAGGATCAAATTCTTTCATAAGTAGAGCGAAGTCATCCCAACGTGGGTATTGTGAGCGCAGATATTCCCGATTGGAATAAAAGTGCTTGCCCCAGTTGGGACGGCCACCATACTCTAATAATATCTGTTCGGCTTCCCGGTGATAGTTTTCAATCACCTTAAAATCTGACCCTGATAAGTTAAGGCTAATATATACCGATTCTCTTTGATACAGTGGGCTTAACCAATGCTCTTCGGAACTAGCAAATCGAACTGATATTGGTAGGTTTATCCTAAATCCCTGGTTTTTTATCATCTGGTGAATTTGCTCCAGAGCTTTGATTGCAGCTGACCTTGGTATGGCATACTCCAACTCGGAATAGGTGAAATTAATATTCTCAAAGGCGAGGATTTTAAAGCTCTTATCCCAACGGTTTAATCCCCGTAGATTAGTCAAAAAAGCTACTCTAAAGATGAGAGGAATTGTAAAAGGAAACGTCCTGGTAATCCAGTCACCGATTCCATTGCCTTCTCTAGATATAGTTCTAGATAGCTCGTCTAGGAATTGTCTCCAGAATGGCATGGGCGCAACTGGCTCATCCATTTTATTAAACTTAAACCAATAGGAGCGTGAGGTGTGGGGAAATTCAAAGAATTGGAAATGGTCGTTTTCTTTAACTAGTGTGTCTATTTCTTCTCTGAGAATGTTGGTCAACATAGGTTGTTGAATATCTCGCAAGAAGAATGTAGGGACACAACGAAGGGTTAATTTAGTAATAATACCAAGGGCACCCAAGTTGACACATACTCCATAAAATGTGGGATTATCTTGTTGGTAGCGGACAACTTCCCCGGATGCTTTCATTAGCTCTAGCTCAACCACTGCACTAGCCAGTGAGCCGTTTTTGTCTCCTGTTCCATGGGTAGCCATTGCTATTGCCCCAGAAATAGTCTGCTTGGTGATTGCTCCCAGGTTTTCCAAGGCCATGCCGTGTTGGTCGAGGTATTGATTCAAGCTGTTTAGTGTTATTCCTGGCTCAACAGTAACGGTGCCCCGTTCTCGGTCTAGCTCGATTACTCGGTTTAGTCGCTTTAATGATACAAGAACACCATCGGTGCATGCAGCTTCTGACCATGAGTGCCCCGAACCAACCACCTTAACTTTCATCCTTTCGGTTCGAGCCATGGCAAGAACTTTCTTGAGATCTTCGTTAGAAGACGGCTCGACAATACTTTTGGGGTTGCAAGAAACATTACCCCTCCAATTTGACCAAGTAACTGACATATTAATTTATTAAAAATATTGTAATGGTTATTCTATATTTTAGCATAGAATAGATAAGCTATCAGTTATCAGTTATCAGAGATCAGCTATCAGTTATCAGTTTCTTAGCTGAATCAGTAGTCTAGCAATATGACGTTGAAGGTTTTCCCAATCTTCAGGAAAGTCGTCACGGGTAAAGATTTCTGAGGCATGTTCATAGCATGCGATCGCATTTTCCAGATTCTCTGTAGTCTCTCCTACTATTCTGTTGCTGTAAGCATTACCCAGGTTATATAGGGTCCTTGCCCACTCTTCGGGGAAGTCTGGTTTGGTATAAACCTCCAAGGCTAGTTGGTATTGGGCAATGGCTTTTTCGAGATTATCAGCCCGGTCTCCACGGATTCTGTCACTATAGGCGATGCCCAGGTTGTTGTGAGTACTTGCCCAATCTTCAGGGAAATCTGGTTTGGTGCGAACGTCCAATGCTAGTTGGTATGCTTCTATGGCAATTTCGAGATTATCAGCCCGGTCTCCACGGATTCTTTCACAGTAGGCATTGCCCAGGTTATAGTGAGTCATTGCCCAATCAATGGGCAAGTCTAGTTTAGTGCGAATTTCCAAGGCTAGTTGGAATGCTTTAATAGCAATTTCGAGATTATCAGCCCGGTCTCCACGGATTCTTTCACAGTAAGCTATGCCCAGGTTGTTTTGAGTGCTTGCCCAATCTTCGGGGAAGTCTGATTTGGTATAAACCTCCAAGGCTATTTGGTATGCATCTATGGCTTTTTCGAGATTATTAGCCCGATTGCCACGGATTCTGTCACAGTAGGCATTGCCCAGGTTGTTTTGAATAGCTGCCCAAATTTCCGGATTACTCTGATTAGTAAAAACCTTTAGCATCGTTTGGTAACCAGCAATAGCAATTTCCCTGTTGTTGGCTGGATTACCCAGTGGAAAATCGCTGATCAGAGTGCTGAATTCCCAGATAGTATTAGCGATATCTGTTGCTGTTTCTGGTTCCGCTGCTGAGAGTTTAGCACTTGCCCAGGTTTGCAGGATATTGATAAAATTATGATCGAGTTTGTCTAGGTTTGCTACCAGGAGTTGGTAGACAGCTTCGCGGTCGCCTTTGCTGTTAGCGGTTGCTAGCAATACTTCCTCTAAGAATTGCTGATACTCTTCCGATGAAGCCTTAGCTGAAGTAAGGGTTTCTGAAATTGCCAGACCCTTTAAAAGCTTACTCCTGATACGTAGTAAAAAGTTAGCCGCGTTTTGGTGGCCATTTCCTGTTAGATATTCGGCTGATTGTGCCATTACCTGCAATAATTCGGCATCCACTAACTCAAGGTTGCTATTAATAATTTTCATTTCTTTACCCTTGGGACAAGTTAGGAGTTGGTGGAGCAATTTGAGGTATTGTTGTTTTCTTTGTTGGTTCATTTACTACTCCCTACTCGGCTGCATCTCCTAAAAGCTGTTTGACTCAGCAGTGGTGCTTTACGGGCAGCAACCTAACTCTGGCTACGAGGCGAAACATTAATGCCCCCCCTAACGCACCCTACTCGCTTTTGTCTAAGTATGATTAGTCATAATATGAGTTTTCTAACTCAATATCTAGTCTAGCAATATGACGTTGAAGGTTTTCCCAATCTTCGGGAAAGTCTTCACGGGTGAAGAATTCTGAGGCATTTTTATAGGATGCGATCGCGTTTCTGAGATTGTGTATATTATCTTCTAGTATGCTGTTACTGTAAGCATTACCCAACTTATATTGGATTTTTGCCCAATCTTCGGGGAAGTCTGATTTGGTATAAACGTCCAAGGCTCGCTGGTATGCTTTTATAGCAAGTTCTAGATTATAAGCCCGGTCTCCACGGATTCTGTCACTGTAGGCATCCCCCAGGTTATTTTGAGTTGTTGCCCACTCTTCGGGGAAGTCTGATTTGGTATCAACTGACAATGCTAGTTGGTATGTAGCAATGGCAAGTTCTATATTATCAGCCTTATCTCCACGGATTCTATTTCTGTAGGCATCCCCCAGGTTATCTTGAGTGTTTGCCCACTCTTCGGGGAAGTCTGATTTGGTATAAACTGACAATGCTAGTTGGTATGTAGCAATGGCAAGTTCTAGATTATCAGCCTTATCTCCACGGATTCTTTCTCTGTAGGCATCCCCCAGGCTATCTTGAGTGTTTGCCCACTCTTCGGGGAAGTGTTCTTTGGTACTAACTTCCAAAGCTAGTTGGTATACAGCAATGGCAAGTTCTAGATTATCAGCCTTATCTCCACGGATTCTTTCTCTGTAAGCATACCCCAGGAGAGATTGAATGGCTGCCCACTTTTTGGGGAAGTCTTCTTTAGTGCAAACTTCTAATCCTAGTTGGAATGCTTCTATAGCAAGTTCTAGATTATCTGCCTTATCTCCACCGATTCTGTAAAAGTAGGCATAGCCCAGATTATTTTGAATCCTTGCCCAATCTTGGGGGAAGTCTGATTTGGTGCGAACTTCTAATGCTAGTTGGAATGCTTCTATAGCTTTTTCAAAATTCTCAGCTTGATCTCCACGGATTCTTTCTCTGTAGGCATCACCCAGGTGGATTTGAGTGTTTGCCCAATTTTCGGGGAAGTCTGATTTGGTATCAACTGACAATGCTAGTTGGTATGCTTCAATAGCTTTTTCAAAATTCTCAGCTTTATCTCCACGGATTCTGTTTCTGTAGGCATCACCCAGGCTATCTTGAATGCTTGCCCAATATTCGGGTAAGTGTTCTTTGGTGATAACTTCTAATCCTAGTTGGTCTGCTTCTATGGCTTTTTCAAAATTCTCAGCTTCATCTCCATTGATTCTGTTTCTGTAGGCAATGCCCAAGAGGATTTGAGTGTTTGCCCAATCTTTTGGGAAGTCTGATTTGGTGCAAACTTCCAAAGCTAGTTGGAATGCTTCTATAAGCAGGTGCACAAAATTAATTACCTATTTTTGACATAATAAGATATAATTATATGAAATAACTGAAAATGGGTAGTTATCTGAGATTCATTAGAGAATTAAATACCGAAACTAAAAAACTGTTGGAAAGAATAAGTTGGCAAAGTAAATATCCTCAAGTGAGAGACCGAGCTAACTGTATATTGTTGAGTTATAAAAAGTTTTCTATCAATGAATTAAGTTCATTATTTGGAGTTACTCGAACAACTATATATAACTGGTTAAATAAATGGGAATATCAAAAAATAATAGGAATATATAATCAAAAAGGTAGGGGCAGAAAACCTAAGTTAAATCAGGAACAAAAGCAACAAGTAAAGGAGTGGGTAAACTCTGAACCAAAAAGCCTAAACTCTCTTGGTGCGCATTCCCTAGGTCGGGGAACCCGACCGGGGTCGCACCGCAAAGTTAAAATTAAAATCAATAAAGAGTGGAAAATAGATGTCAGTAAGGAAACTATAAAAAGAACCATAAAAAAGTTGAACATGAAATGGAAAAGAATGAAGAGAGGAACGAGTAAAACCCCTGATGACTGGGAGCTAGAGGTAAAAATACCCAGACTAAAAGAGCTAAAAGAGCAAGCTAAAAAAGGAGAAATTGAATTAAGATATTTAGATGAAAGTGGATTCTCTTTGAAGCCAGATATTCCTTATGGATGGCAAGAAAAATTAAAAAGAATAACTCTTAATAGTTCCCAAAGCAAAAGAATTAATGTTCTCGGATTAATGGGATGTGAAAATCAATTAGATTACGAAATACATCACGGCTCAATTGATAGTGAAATCGGGATTAATTTTTTAGATAGTTTTAGTCAAAAATTCGATAAATTAACTGTAGTAGTAATGGCTCAAGCTTCAATACACACAAGCAATAAAATCCTAGAAAAATTAGAAGAATGGCAAGGTAATAATTTAGATATATTTTGGTTACCTACTTACTCACCCAAGCACAACTTAATTGAAATTTTCTGGAAATTTATTAAGTATGAGTGGATTGAAATTGAGGCTTACGAAAACTGGAAAAGCTTTCTTAAATATCTCAAAAAAGTGCTTGACAATTTTGGAAAAGAATATGTAATTAATTTTGTTTAGGTGCTTAGCAAGTTCTAGATTATCAGCCTTATCTCCACCGATTCTGTCAAAGTAGGCATTACCTAGGTGGATTTGAGTGTTTGCCCAATATTCGGGTAAGTGTTCTTTAGTGCGAACTTCTAATGCTAGTTGGAATGCTTCAATTGCTTTTTCAAAATTCTCAGTTTTATCTCCACGGATTCTGTTTCTGTAGGCAATGCCCAGGTTATATTGAGTCATTGCCCAATGTTGGGGGAAGTCTGGTTTGGTATAAACACACAAAGCTAGTTGGTATGCAGCAATAGCAAGTTCTATATTATCAGCTTTATCGCCATGGATTCTGTCACTGTAGGCAATGCCCAAGTTCTCTTGAATCCTTGCCCAATCTTCGGGCCAGGTTTCTTTGGGATAAACTGACAAAGCTAGTTGGTATGCAGTAATGGCAAGTTCTAGATTATCAGCTTTATCTCCACGGATTCTGTGACTGTAGGCTTCGCCCAGGTCATTTTGAGTGAATGCCCAATCGTCGGGGAAGTCTTCTTGGAAATAAGTATAAACTGTTAGCACCTGTTTGTAACCAGCAATGGCGATTTCTATGTTATTGGCTTTATTGCCGAGTGGAAAATACCTGATAATTTTGCTAAAAATTTCAATATATTGTGCGGTATCTCTTGCTGTTTCTAGATCCAATAATGAAAATTTAAAACTTGCCCAGGTTTGCAGGATATCGATAAAATTATCATCGAGTTTGTCTAGGTTTGCTTCCAGGAGTGGGTACACTACTTTTTTGCGGTCGTAATAAGAGCTTTTTTTAATTGCTAGTAATACCTCTTCTAGAAATTCTAGATAGTCTTGGGATGAAGCCTTAAATAAGGTAGGGTATTCTGAAATTATTTCTAAAAGCTCACTCCTGACACTACCTAAAAGTTTAGCAGTTTTTTGCTTTCCATCGGCTGCGAGTAGTTCTGATAATACTACCATTGCCTGTAATAAACCTTCATCCACTAACTCGCGGTTGCTTTGAATAATTTCGACTTTTTCACTGCTATAACGAGTTAGCAGTTTACGGCTCAAATCGAAATATGCTTTTAGCCTTTCTTCGTCCATTTTTACTTATCCCTACTCTTTTACCCCCTTTTTTTAAGGGGGGTTAGGGGGGATCACAACTCCATTTAATAACTTCTATAAGTATAGCAATCAATAAAAAAAATCGGTCAAGCTCAGATAAACTATGATACTTGACCGAATTATATTGTGTAAACCTCAAAACATACAGCTAAGCTGCACTTGAACCATATAACTTCTGACTGATTAATTGTACATTATTCCTGAGTTATTCAGCAACTGCTGGAAAGCAACAACATACTAACTCATGCTTCATGCTGATTTATACCCCTCCCCAAAAAAAACTTTCATTCTTAATTCTACATTCTTCATTCCTAGTCGCCAGGGCGTGGCCCTGGCAAATTACTATCCTAATCTACGTAAAAATATCGAATTAAAGTCACCATAACCTCACCAGGATTTCCGGTAGGCTCGGGAGTGCTCCACTCGTCGGGATAAGCGTATTTAAGAGAATAGATGGCAAGAATTGTTTTCCGAACTTGTTCAGGAGAACCGACCAAGATGTGCTTGGCTTTCTTAGCTTTGCGACCTTGGTTTTCAGGGTTTTGATTGTCATCAGGGTTTGACGGAAAGTTTGTACTCATTAATCGTTATTGGTTTAAAGTGCTTACACTATTAATATAGTAACTTATTAATAAAACGTCAAGGGGTTTAGGAATTTTTTTTTATTACCAATTGACGAAGATTAATCGTAGGGTGGGCAGTGCTTTATTTCGATAAAATTAACTAGTAATTGCTTGGCTAGCACTGCCCACCAACAGGGAATAAATCAGTAAAAAAAATAATAGAAATAATATTCTGTGATTAATCGTAGGGTGGGAAGTGCTTTATACCGATAAAATTAACTAGTAATTGCTTAGCTAGCACTGCCCACCAACAGGGAATAATTTAGTAAAAATTAGTTAATTATTTATTTAAGAAAATTAATACTCTGGTGGGCAGTGCTCTATCGGATTTTTAACTATTACTATCCCTTGAGAAACCACTGCCCACCCTACAGGTATATCTGGCTGATTAAATTGAGGGGCTTTGGTGCCATTGATCCTCAAAAGTGGTTTAATAGAGCAGTAGCGTCTGGTATCCTATCTGACAGTGACAAGGGTGTTGTGCTTTCTCCTAAAACTGGTGGAACCCTTGTGATTGAGGATGTGCATCTAGATCAACTCAGTGGTGACGATTTCCATTTGGTATAGAATAGACTTCTTGCAGAAGTAGGGAATAGGGAACAGGGAACAGGGAACAGGGAACAGGGAACAGGGAACAGGGAACAGGGAACAGAGGATAACAGGGAACAGAGGATAACAGGGAACAGAGGATAATAGTGGAACGGGCATCTTGCCAGTTTCCTGCCTCGGGCGGGCGCACCGATTCCCGATTCCCGATTCCCGATTCCCGATTCCCGATTCCCGATTCCCTGTTCCTTATTCCCTAAAACCCAAAAATCTGTACCTCACCCAATTGACAAGTGCTGTATGAAATTTCCAGTTTATTTAGGGATTGGTTCATGGCGGATTCATCCCCATTTTTTATTTGAGTCTTTAGGGTATGCGATCGCATTTCGGTTACTGCTATTGAAGTCTCGCCAGGACACGATTGCTCCAAGTCAACGCAGCTCTGTGATTGTGGGGGGCATGGTGGGTGCTTTACTGGGAGCGAAAGGATTAGTATTGCTACAGCATTGTTATCTGGCTTGGGAGAATTGGCAACAATTGCTGTTACTGCTAGTTCAGGGAAAAACTGTAGTGGGTGGGTTACTGGGGGGCTTGATTGGGGTTGAAGTGACTAAAAAACTAATCGGTATTAAGCGCTCAACGGGGGATGTTTTTGTCTATCCCCTAATTGTGGGAACAGCAATCGGACGGATTGGTTGTTTCCTGACGGGATTAAGCGATCGCACTTACGGGATTGCGACCACATTGCCTTGGGGAGTAGATTTCGGTGATGGAATTTATCGACATCCTACCCAACTTTATGAAATTATTTTTTTGCTAGCCTTGATGGTATTTTTAAAGATTAGTACTCCCTATCAACGGCAAGAAGGAGATTTATTTAAGTCTTACATGGTCGCTTATTTAGGATTTCGCTTTCTGATGGATTTTCTAAAACCTGACTTTCATCTCATCTTCGGACTAAGTGCTATTCAAATCGCCTGTTTACTTGGTCTTTTTTATTATATTAGGTTTCTGGGTAAGCTACTTTCCTCCTTGGGTTTTAGGGAGTAGGGAGTCGGGAGTAGGGAGTCGGGAGCGGTGCGACCCGTGGCGAATTTAATTCGCCTACGGAAAGCGCACTCCCTGGGAGTCGGGAGTCGGGAATAGAGGGAAGTGTGGGAAGTGTGGGGAGATGGGGAGATGGGGAGATGGGAAGATTTTTATTAAGGGTAATTATCATCGACATCATATGACAGAAACAGTATGATAACAAGATAGCGGTTCTCATATTAATTTTTTACCCTTTTCTATCTTCCCGATTCCCGATTCCCGATTCCCGATTCCCGATTTCCGATTCTCTGTTCCCTACTCCCTACTCCCTGCTCCCTACTGCCTAAAACCCTGGAAATTCCCCTAAACTCCTATGCCTACTCGACCTTACCTATTTTATGCCTTAACCAATAGTGTGTGTTCAAAATGTTTAGTAAAAGTCGAGGCAAAAATTATTTTTCAGGATGAGAGGGTTTATCTGGTCAAACACTGTCCTACTCATGGTCGTGAAGAGGTTTTAATTGCTGATGATATCCCCTATTACAAGCAATGCCAAGACTTCATTAAACCAGGGGAAATGCCTCTCAAATTCAATACCCCGATTAAGTATGGCTGTCCCTACGATTGCGGATTATGTCCAGACCATGAACAGCATAGCTGCTTAACCCTGATTGAAGTCACAGACCGGTGCAATCTCTCCTGTCCCATTTGCTACGCCGATTCTGGTGTTCAAGATACTTTCCCAGGCTCCCATCAACCCCGACGCCACCGAAGCTTAGCCCAAATCGAGATGATGTTGGATGCGGTAGTGGCTAATGAAGGTGAACCTCAGGTTGTACAGTTGAGTGGCGGTGAACCAACTATTCATCCAGACTTCTTTGACATCATGGATTTGGCTAAGAGTAAGCCGATTCAACATTTAATGATTAATACCAATGGCGTCAGGATTGCTAAGGACCGCAAGTTTTGCGATCGCTTAAGTCAGTATATGCCAGGCATCGAGGTCTATTTGCAATTTGATAGCTTTTCTGAAGTAGCGCTCGGGGAGTTAAGGGGAGCGGATTTACGGGATGTGCGGGAAAATGCGATCGCTAACCTCAATCAGTTTAATATCTCCACTACTCTCGTGGTTACCCTCAAAAAAGGGCTAAATGACCAGGAAATTGGCAAAATCATCGACTATGCTCTACAACAGAACTGTGTGCGCGGTGTAACCTTTCAACCAATTCAGGCTGCTGGTCGTCTAGAGGGATTTGAAGCAAAACGCGATCGCTACACTCTCACAGAAGTGCGTCGCTCAATTTTGGACCAGAGCCCCTACTTTAAACCAGAAGATATCATACCAGTGCCCTGTCATCCCGACTGTTTAGCCATGGCCTACGCCTTGAAACTCAATGGTCAAGTCATCCCCCTAACAGGACTAATTGACCCGAGCAAGTTGGTTTAAATTGCACCGAATAGCGTCATTTACGAACAAGAAGAAGACTTCAAGAGTAAGCTTTTTGAGCTATTTTCCACCAGTCATTCCCCAGTCTCTTCAGCAACGTCCTTAAAACAGTTACTCTGTTGTTTACCCATGGTATCCGTACCAGAAGGGGGGATGACCTATGAAAATGTGTTTCGGCTAATGATTGTCCAGTTTCTTGACCCTTATAATTTTGATGTGCGCTCCGTGAAACGCTCGTAAGCATTCAGCGGTCAGCCGTCAGCGGTCAGGATTCAGCGGTCAGCCGTCAGCCTTTAGCTGATAGCCTTTAGCTGATAGCCTTTAGCTGATAGCTGATAGCTGATAGCTGATAGCTGATAGCTGATAGAAGTATACTCGTGAAGTATAATCAGGGTATGGTAAGGGCATAAACTCAGGGATAATCCTCCTATAAATAAAAATGAATTGAAATAATTATTGGTTACTTTTTGTATAAAGTATAGGTATTTTGTAAGCTGGTCTTCATTTAAATTTCATGGTTCTGACAGCAAGGGAGCAGGGTAAGCATTCAGCAGTCAGCCGTCAGCCGTTGGCCACAGGCCTTTGGCTGATAGCACCTCAAGTAGCACCTCAAGTAGCGCATTAGCTGATAGCACCTCAAGCAGCACCTCAAGTAGCGCATAGGCTGATAGCTGAATGCTTACGGAGCAGGAATCCCCCCTAACCCCTCTTAGTAAGATAGGGTTTGACGGTTTTTTTTCTAACTAAAATAATATCTAATTTAAATGCACAACAGCTTACTCATGATGACTATAGCCTTGGTAATGGAAAGCTTTTGGCCATAAATACTTGATGCTACAAGATCAAGTGCGGAAAGTGGGGTATTTATTTTCCTGATTATCTAGTTAGCACTTGTAGTAGTAATCAGCGTTTACTAAAGTGAAATTCGTTTTCACTCTAGATAGAATAGTTCTCGCTCACCAGAACTACTTAACAGAACATGAGCATGGAAGTAAAGACTGAGAGTGTTGAAACCGTACAAGAAGAGATCAACCTATTTGAACTGGGGTCCATTCTGCTTCGGTTTTGGAAAACTGCAGTAGCAGTGGCAACGACAGTTTTTGCAGGGGGGGCAGCAGCAACTTTTCTCAAGACCCCTGAATATGAGTCAGAGATGCTGATCCTAATGTATCGGGAAGCTTCCGTGCCTGATGTTCATGGGTTACAACCAACAGAAAAACCTAAAAATAAGGAAACTTTATCTACGGAAATTGAGATTCTTAAAAGTCGCTCTTTGGTTGCTAAGGCAATTAGCCCCCCAGAAAGCTCTTTTGACAAACTGTCTGTTAAAGAAGTAATCGAAAACATGTCCATTCGTCAGGTAGGGGATGCTGATGTACTGATCGTTTCATACCAAGACACAGATCCCCAAAGGGCTCAAAAAGTACTAGAAGCTCTCAGTTATACCTATGTCGATTACAGTATAGAGCGGCAGCGCTCCCAGGCAACTAATGCAATTCAGTTTATTGATGAGCAACTACCGAAAGCACAACAAGCCCTAAATGCAACCACATCAATTCTGCGTAGCTTTCGAGAACGCTATGGTATTGTGGAACCAGAAGCTTACGCTGTTCAGGTATCTGAACTCAAGCAATCTCTTGTGCAACAGGAGCAGCAAGTAGAAATTGCTCTGAGTCAGACTCAGCGACAGTTACAGGAGTTACGCCAACAGCTACAAGAAGCAGGTCAACAACCCCAAGCAGCTTTAGCCAATTCGGTCCTCAGCCAAGATCCTTACTATCAAAACTTAGCTAATCAACTTACAGAACTAGAATCCGAGCTGGCTCTAGAGCTAACTCGTTTCCAGGATAATCATCCTTCGGTGGAAAGCTTACAACTTAAGCGTAACCAAATACAGAATCTATTGCAGAAGCGTAGCCAAAGCATCCTGGGGTCAGCAAGCTCACAAATTGATATTAACCAGGTGGTGGGATACGGGGAAACTCGCCAAACATTAACTAATCAATTACTTGCTCTAGAGACAGGATTGGCGGCTCAGGAAAAGCAGCTAGAGGCTATTCGTAAAGCTCAAGCTGAAGTGGCAGCTCAGTTTCAGCAAATTCCCCAACTCCAACAAGTGTATACCGAGCTACAGCGTCAGTTGGAAGTTAGATCCCAAGCAGTCAATAACTTACTAGAAAAACGGCAAGAGTTACGGATTGCTGAAGCTCAAGAAATTGCCGCTTGGGAGATTCTTGAGTCTCCTTACCTACCAGAAAATCCTATTTCTCCCAATGTCAAACAGAATTTGATTTTGGCTTTACTTATGGGAGGATTGTCTGGGGTGGGAGCGGCATTCCTGCTGGAGAAGTTATCTCAGAAGGTAAAACGGGTCGAAGATTTAAAGCAACTAACGGAGCTATCTTTACTAGGGGCAATTCCCAATGTTGGACGACATATAACTGGTGTTACCGTCACAGACAGCAGACATCCAGAAAGCTACCAACAGCAAGCATTTACCGAGTCTCTGCACGTTTTGGCCATGAATTTACGCTATCTTGGTGCAGCTACAAACAGGATCAAGGTTTTGGCTTTCACTTCTGCAGTTCCCTCTGAAGGTAAGACAACGATTACCTATCATTTAGGAGCTGTTTTGGCTAAATTGGGACAGCGAGTTTTAGTAGTCGATGGGGATTTGCGTCAACCAACGTTACATCTATTGGCAGGATTGCCAAACCATGGGGGACTAAGTACAGCTCTTACCAGTGACCGTCCTTGGTATTCCCTGGTTGAGACAGGAAAGACTCAAAGTCTTGATCTGATCAGTTCTGGTCCTACTCCTCCTAATCCAGTGGCGCTGTTGAATTCCCAGAAAATGAAGCAGCTATTTGATGAGTGGCGGCAGACTTATGATTATGTGCTAATCGATACTCCTGCTGTGGCAGGGGTTGCTGATACCCAAAGTGTAGGCAGTTATGTGGATGGAATTATCTTTGTGGCTGGCATGGAATGCAGTACCCATGATGATATTACCCGTTCCTTGGAGGTGTTACGAAACAATCAGTGTACTTTAGCTGGGGTGGTAGCAAATTTTGTTAGTAACAAGCATGGTCACACTTACTCCTACGGGCAATCTGCTGGTAATCCTCCCCAGTCTAAGGATGAGAAGAGTAATTTTGGATTGGTTAGGGAGTCTTAGTAATCGTTACTTCACACAGCTATCAAAAATTTATAGGGTTCCGTGTAGGAATTGTGATAATTTTTGTTCCCTGTTCCCTATTCCCTGTTCCCTGTTCCCTTTGCTATAGATGAAATATTCACAGTGAAAAAACAGCCATTACATAATGCATTTAAGTTATGGAAAAATATTTCCAGCGGGTCGATTAATCGTCAAATTTTTGGCGCAGCTGCTAAAGTAACTGCCATGACTATGCTTGTAAAAATTGCATCTGTGGGCAAAGAATTTGTGGTTGCTTGGAGTTTTGGCACCAGCAATGAAGTAGATGCATTAGTGATGGCATTACTATTTCCTCAGTTTATTGGTAATGTAGTTGCTCGTTCTTTTAAACCTGCTTTTATTCCTACTTATATACGGGAAAGAGAGCAACAAGGACAACAACATGCTCAGAAACTGCTTTCTGGAGCAATGTCTTATGTAATTGGATTGTTAATCTTGGTTACCATCCTCATGGTAGCTTTTGCTCCCTTCTATTTACCTAAGATTGCCGCCGGTTTCGACTCTGGCAAAATCGACTTTACTTTCCAAATAATCTTAGCCGTTTCACCTCTAATTTTACTCAAGGGAATTGTTACGACTTGGCAGGCAGTTTTGAATTCTGGTGAACGTTTTGCCTTGGCAGCTATTTTGCCCATTGCCATCCCTGCCTTAAGTATTATTTTACTTGTAAAATTTTCATCTTGGGGAGTCTTTGCCTTAGTTATAGCACTACTAGGAGGAACTTTAATACAAATTATTTTCCTAGGTATATCACTGAGGCGAAAAGGCATTAGCTTAATACCAAAACTCTATAAGCTTGACTCTAAGCTTATAGAGGTCTTTCGGCTCTATGGAGCCTCTGCTGCTGCTGCATTCCTGATGGGAAGTACTAAATTAGTAGACCAATCAATGGCAGCCATGTTAGCACCGGGAAGCGTCGCCGCCTTAAGCTATGGCTACAAATTGACTGCTCTGCCCCTTAGTCTTGTCGCCATAGGATTAGGAACAGCGGTTACTCCTTACTTTTCTAAGATGATCGCCAGGGAAGATTGGCGAGGTGTAAAACATACGCTAAAAAAATATCTGAAGCTAATATTAATCACAACTATCCCCTTAACCATTATTCTCTTAATTTGTTCCGTTCCTATAGTTAGGATTCTCTTGCAAAGGGGAGCATTTACAGCTGATGACACATCTTTAGTGGCTCAGATTCAAGCTTTGTATGCCTTACAGATACCTTTTTATGTTGGCAATATTTTAGTGGTTAGACTAATTACTTCAATGAAGATGAATTATTTAATCACTTGGACTTGTCTTTTAAATTTAATAGTCAATATTTTATGCAATTTTTTATTCATACAATGGATAGGTATTCCAGGAATTGCTCTATCTACAAGCTTAGTTTATGTTATTGGTTTTGCTGTAAATATGACATTTCTCACTCAGAGAATGAACAGGAGTTAAGTTGAATTGATAGTTTGGTAAAAATTGATAGTTTTTAGAGGTTAATAATAATGAATATTAGAGGATGGCTTTATTCAAACTATTCTTCTCTACAAGGTAGAGGATACTCGACTATTTTTGACAAGCTTAGTCAAGAAAATAGTTCAGGAATACACCCTGAAACAACTCAAACAAACTTGATAAAAATTATTAACCATTGCCAAAAAACTGTCCCATATTATACTCAAATAATGGCTAAAATTGGCCATTATAAACTTATTGAAAAAAATCCAGAAGTATATATTCAAAAATTACCAGTTTTAACCAAAGATTTAATTCGACAAAACTTTGAACAAATAAAGTCTACGGATTTAAAACAACGACAGTGGTATTTAAATCAATCAGGTGGCTCAACCGGAGAACCAATAAGGCTTATTCAAGACCGGGAATATTTCAACCGTTCGATGGCGATTAAGTCCCTTTATTCTTATTTAGTTTCAGGGAGAAAAACTGGTGAGCCAGAAGCAATTTTATGGGGGTCAGAAAGAGATCTGTTTTCAAACAAAGGTATTAAAGCTAAATTATCAAGCTTTCTCAGAAATACGACCTATATGAATGCTTTCTTGATGACCCCTGAAAAAATGGCGGGGTTTATTCACAAGCTAAATAGCAAACCTCCTAAAATAATTATTGCCTACGCTCAGGCAATATATGAATTGGCACAATTTGCTGAACAGGAGCAAATAGCCATTGTTCCTCAAAAGGCAATCATAACTAGTGCTACAACACTTTATCCTTGGATGCGCGAAAAGATTGAGTCTGTATTTAAATGCCAAGTTTTCAATCGTTATGGCTCTAGAGAAGTGGGTGATATTGCTTGTGAACTACCTGATAAAGAAGGTCTATGGGCTGCACCTTGGGGCAGTTATATTGAAATAGTAGATGATCATAATAATCCCCTTCCAACAGGTGTTGAAGGAAACATATTGGTTACTAATTTAACTAACTATGCTATGCCATTAATACGGTACAAAATTGGCGATTGCGGTAGTTTGTTAGTTAACGAACCCTCAAGACAAATCTTAAAACAAATTTCAGGGAGAAGTGCAGATATGTTTAAACGTAAAGACGGCACTCTAGTATATGGAGCATATTTTACTCATCTTCTTTATTTTAAAGACTGGATTTATAAATTCCAAGTTACTCAAAAGAGTTATTTTAAAATAGTGATAAAAATTATTAAAGCAAATCCAAGTTATGATCCAAAACAGCAAGAATTAGACGAAATAGTTAACAAATGCAAAGTATTAATGGGAGAATAATATCAAGTTATCATTAGATTTGTTAATCAAATCGATCCAAGCAAGTCTGGTAAGTACCGATACACCATTTCAGAAATTTAAACAGGATTTGGAGCTTTTTATATATAGCGTTTCTCGCAGTTATGAGGTACAGTCTTCTTTGACGTTGATTTCCTGTCTTGATGCAGCGCATCCCTATTCCCTATTCCCTATTCCCTATTCCCTATTCCCTATTCCCTATTCCCTATTCCCTATTCCCTATTCCCTGTTCCCTATTCCCTGTTCCCTGTTCCATAAAATCCAGAAATTGTGTACCTCATAGCTATGATAATTGCTATATACTGATAAACTCCTAAAAAGCCTTTTGTAGAAACACCTGCTTGGAAAAAAGTTTTTGAAGATGTGAGTAAATAATGAATCTTAGAGGATGGCTTTATTCAAAATATTCTTCTCTACAAGGTAGAGAATACTATGCTATTTTTGACAAGCTTTGTCAAGAAATTACTTCAGGAATACACCCTGAAACAACTCAAACAAACTTGATAAAAATTATTAACCATTGCCAAGCTAATGTCCCCTATTATACTCAAATAATGCTTCAAATTGGCAATCCTACACTTCTTGAACAAAATCCAGAAGTATATCTTCAAAAATTGCCGGTTTTAACCAAAGATTTAATTCGCCAAAACTTTGAACAAATAAAATCTACAGATTTACAAAAACGACAATGGTATTTTAATCAATCAGGTGGCTCAACCGGAGAACCAATAAGGCTTATTCAAGACCGTGAATATTTCAACCGTTCGATGGCGATTAAGTCCCTTTATTCCTATTTAGTTTCAGCTATAAAAACTGGTGAGCCAGAAGCAATTTTATGGGGATCACGAAGCGATTTATTATCAAACAAAGGTATTAAAGCTAAATTATCAGGGTTTCTCAGAAATACGACCTATATGAATGCTTTCTTGATGACCCATGAAAAAATGGCAGAGTTCATTGAGAGACTAAACAACAAACCTCCTAAGATAATTATTGCCTACGCTCAGGCAATATATGAATTGGCACAATTTGCTGAACAGGAGCAAATAACCATTGTTCCTCAAAAAGCTATTATAACCACTGCGGGCACACTTTATCCTTGGATGCGCGAAAAAATTGAGTCTGTATTTAAATGCCAAGTTTTCAATCGTTATGGCTCTAGAGAAGTGGGTGATATTGCTTGTGAACTACCTGGTAAAGAAGGTCTATGGGCTGCACCTTGGGGCAATTATATTGAAATAGTAGATGATAAGGATAATTCCTTGCAAACAGGTGTTGAAGGAAACATCTTAGTTACTAATTTAACTAACTATGCTATGCCATTAATACGGTACAAAATTGGTGACCGTGGCACTTTGTTGGTTAACGAACCCTCAAGGCAGATATTTAAGGAAGTTTCAGGTAGAATTACGGATATGTTTAAGCGTCAAGATGGTAGTCTAGTATATGGATCATATTTTACTTATCTTCTTTGTTTTAAAGACTGGATTTCTAAATTCCAAGTTGTTCAAAAGAATTATTCAAAAATAGTGATAATAATCATGAAAGTAAATCAAGATTATCAACCAGAGCAAAAAGAATTAGATGAAATAGTTAATCATTGCCAAATAGCGATAGGAAAAAAATGCCAAATTAGTTTTGAATTTGTTGATCAAATTTACCCAAATCAGTCTGGTAAGTACCGATACACCATTTCAGAAATTTAAACACAATTTTGAGCTTTTTATATATGGAAATATTTGAAAAATTTACAGCAATTAGTAATCTTTCGCTTCAGTGTAAATTACCGCTTCAATTCTCCCAAGAAAGACTTTTAACAGATTACTATAATCTAATCAATAAATTTGGAGTAGAGCAACATTTTAGACATGATCACCACGATGGAGGATGGAAAACTATAGGTTTAATCACCTCTGGGGGAGATGTTTATACTGATAAACTTATTCCTGGGAAGCCTTTTTTAGAAACACCCGCTATGGGAATGTGCCCATATATTAAAGAGATTTTGACCAAACTTCCTGGCTCTAAGCGTCGTGTCCGATTAATGTTTCTAGAATCAGGATCTGTAATCAAGTGGCATAGAGATAAAACTGACACTCTTGATGGAGCAATATCTTCTCGTTTTCATATTCCAATTATTACCAGCTCTAAGATATAATTTTCGATTTGCCACAACCGTTGTCATTGGGTTACCGGTCATATTTATTATGGTGATTTTTCATTTCCTCATCAGGTACGGAACAATTGGGATCAAACCAGAGTACATTTAGTGATTGATCTGGTGCCAAATGATGATTTAAGGTCACTGCTTACCGAAAATTTTCGCAGTGAAAAGGATAAACGAACAATCCTGAGAAATATTTGTGCTAACACCTATTTTTTGCAGTATGAAATTCCGCGAAAGCTAAAAAATAGATTGAAGAAGAAAGTTATTTAGTTGATTGGCGACAGAAAACTTGTTAGAACCGAAAAAATAGATGTTATCAATTACCTATCTACTGTTGTTTTTTGCTGTCGTTTTTGTAGAAACTACCAGAAAAAAAGCAAATCTACTAGATTTTTTGACTTTTTTCAATCTTAATTTTGTTTTATTCTATATATTCCCTGGATTTATCTTTTCTAGAATTGCAGAATCACCCAGTAGCTATGCATTTGATTTTCAAAGCAATTTACAAATTGTAATATCTATATATTTAGGATACTTTCTCGTACTGATTGGCTTTTATTCAAAATCTTCTACTCAACTAGCAAAAATAATATATATAAGAAAAACTAATGAAAAAAAATTGATTAAAATAGCTATTTTTTTTATAGTATTTTCTTTTTTTTCTGTATTAATTTATAGTGCTCAGTATGGTGGTTTTTCTAATGCACTATCTCAGTCATCAGCAATTCGTTCTGGTCTGGTTGAAGGTGGTAGTTTAGTCCTATTTAAAAACTTTTTTGATTGTGCTGAATACGCATCTTATTTATTTGCTTCTTTGGCTTTCTTTGGGAAAAATACTAAAAACAAGTTAATTCTTTACTTATTTTTAGGCTTATCTATAGCATTAACTGTAATAACAATTCTACTTAAATCAAGTCGTTCTAGCATAATCAGATATTTTATTTCATTTGTATTGGCTTATATAATTGAACGCCAAAAATTTCCCTGGCTATCTATTATTATTGGTGTGTTTTTTGCCATAGCCGTAATTCTCTATGGAGATCCTTTTTTTGCAAGTTTATCTTCAATTCCAGAAGGATATGATAGTTTTATAGGAAATTTTTCTAGTCGCCTAGAACATCAAGCTAGCACAAGTACGGAAAGTAATTTTGAAGAGGATTTAGCTGGAGATTTTTCCTATACTCTAAAGTCATTGGATACTTCTTTTAACAATGAATATGAATTCCAGTGGTTTTCCGATTTTATATTTGGTTTTATGACCTTAATTCCAGAACGCTTAATTCCTATAGAAACACCACAAAGTGTGACTAGTATCAATACTTTCTTGGCTTTTGGTCATAATGAGTGGTCTTTTATACCTGGCTTTCTTGCCCTGGGAATTTATAGTATGTCCTGGATGGGATTAATCATGCTTTGTATTTCCTATGGATGGTTAGGACGTTACTTACAAACTATTCTTACTAAAGACAAAAATTATCCACCTTGGGTATCCTTTTTATACGTTGTAGTTATGAATGTATGGTCATCATTACTTTCTGGTGGAAATCCAGGAGGAATTATTAAGGGCAGTGCGGTTTTTTTCTTATCAATTATTTTTATATTTTATGTTTCAAAAAGAAAGATAAAAAAGTTTTAAATATAACTTCAAAAAGTCCTGTAAATTAATTTATTTTTTGCTATTTTACCAAACTATAAAGACTTAAAATAATTTAATTAATTAGTTAGAATATCCTAGGGTTTATATGATAAATTTTTATAAAAAGCAAATAATGGCTATAAATCTTGCTAAGTAATGCTTTTAGTGATTTAAAAATGCGATAAAAATATATTTTTAGTTTATTTAATCGCTCGCTATTGAAAGTATTAAGCTTAAGTTAAACTAAAAATTTAATATAATCAGTCTAGAATAGCCCTTATTGAAAATTTAAAAAATTACCTATTATTGCGCGGTGTAATGACTAGATCAACTCAAACAATAGCCATTTTTATAGCTTCTCTCCGGGGTGGTGGTGCAGAGCGCAACATGCTCAGACTTGCTAATAGTTTTGCGGAACAAGGTTTAAAGATAGATTTAGTTCTGGCCCAAAAAGATGGTGCTTATTTTTCGGATATATCTCCCCAAGTTAATCTAGTTCACCTTGAAGCCAAACGGGTGCTGTTGAGCCTACCTAAGCTAGTGCAATACCTGAAACAGGAAAAACCTGCTTACCTCATCTGCGCTATGGATTATGTTAACTTAGTTGGCTTGTGGGCTAAATTTATTGCTGGAGTACCCACCCGCATCATTGTTACTGTGCGTAACACTCTCTCTTCTGAGGGCAATCAATCCCCATGGAAAAACCCCTTAATTCACGGCTTAATGCATCACTGTTACCCTTGGGCAGATTCCATTGTAGCGGTATCGGGAGGTGTGGCAGATAACCTAGCCACTACAGTTAATTTAACCCGCAACCACATCAAAGTTATTTATAATCCAGTAGTTACCCCTAATTTACTGCTGAAAGCTCAAGCTACCATAGACCATCCCTGGTTTACCCCCAGAGAGCCTCCCGTCATTTTAGGGGTAGGCAGACTTACCAAGCAAAAAGACTTCCCTACCTTAATTAAAGCCTTTGCCATCGCTCAACAAAACTGTTCCGCTCGATTAATGATTTTAGGGGAAGGGGAGGAACGCCCGCACCTAGAAGCCTTAGTCAAAGAATTGGGCTTAGAAGATAAGGTAAGTTTACCAGGATTTGTTAATAATCCTTTTGCTTACATGGCTCAAGCAGCCTTATTTGTTCTGTCTTCTAATCGAGAAGGTTTACCCACGGTGTTAATTGAAGCTATGGCTGTGGGAACCCCTGTAGTAGCAACTAACTGCAAAAGTGGCCCAGAGGAAATTTTAGCAGGAGGTAAATATGGCAATTTGGTTCCAGTGGGAGATGTGGAGGGTTTAGCCCAAGCAATGGTAGCCACTTTGAATAATCCCATTGCCCCGGAAGCGTTGCAATCTAGAGCTAAAGAAGAATTCTCCCAAGAAAAGAGTACTACTGAATATTTAAAACTAATGGGTTCAATTAAACCTACCAAAGTTGACAATTTACCAGAGCAGTATCAACGCATTACTTTCTTGATTACTGGTTTAGACTACGGGGGAAGAGAGGTACAATTAGTTCAACTGGCATCTCAACTTAAAAATCGCGGTTGGCATGTGCAAGTTGTTTCGATGCTTGTTCCCAAAGCCTTTACCGATAAATTGGCTGCATTAGGAATTCCTGTTCATTCTCTGGGTATGCAAAGGGGAATACCAAATATCTCAGCAATTTTAAAATTAGCCAAAATTGTCAAAGATTTTAAACCTTATTTCTTACATAGCCATTTGGTTCATGCCAATTTGTTAGCAAGGGTAACACGATTGTTTGTTAAAGTTCCCCTCTTAATTTCTACTGCTGGAAATATCAAGGAAGGCAAACGCTGGCGTGAGATAGCTTATAGATTAACAGATCCTTGGTGCGATCTCACTACCAATGTCAGCAAGTTAGCAGTGGAACATTACATTAAAGTTGGTGCAGTTCCTCAAGATAAAATTGTTTATATTCCTAATAGTGTAGATACAGATAAATTTTCCCCTAACCTAGAAATGCGAGCTAGGAGCAGGCAAGAATTTTCATTAGGAGAAAACTTTACATGGTTAGCGGTAGGTCGTCTTGAAGAACAAAAGGATTACCCTACTATGCTCAAAGCTTTTTCACAAATTGTCCAAGGATTTCCAGAGAGTTTATTGCTAATTTGTGGTCAAGGATCTCTCAAAGAGCAATTAGCAAGTTTAGTCGAAGAATTATCTTTACAAGATAGGGTTAAATTTCTGGGGGTACGCAGCAATATACCTGAAATTATGAATGGAGTAGATGGTTATGTCATGTCTTCAGCTTGGGAAGGTATGCCTGGAGTACTACTAGAAGCAAGCGCAACAGGATTACCAATAGTAGCCACCAATGTTAGTGGTAATCGGGAAGTGGTATTAGATGGTAAAACGGCATTTCTCGTACCACCTCAAAATTCTGAAGCTTTAGCTAAAGCCATGCAACGTCTGATGGAATTACCTTTATTTGAGCGTCAGAAAATGGGTCAGCTAAGTCGAGAGTATATCGTAGCTAATTATAGTTGTGAGCAGGGAGTAATAAAGTGGTTAGAATTATATTCTCAGTTATTGAATCATAAAACAAACAATCTATGAAATGTAAGCATTCAGCTATCAGCTCTCAGCCGTCAGCTCTCAGCCGTCAGCTCTCAGCCGTCAGCTCTCAGCTCTCAGCTATCAGCTCTCAGCTTTTGAATAAAACAAGTAAGCATTGGTTTAATCTCTGTTACGTCAGCATCTCAAGTAGCGTGAGCCATTCCCGTAGCGTGGCCATTCCCGTAGCGTGGCCAACGGCCTTTGGCCTTGGCTGACGGCTGACGGCTGACGGCTGAATGTTAATTATGAAATTTAGGAATAATGAAATGTTTAGTTTTGTAATAACATTTATAAAACCGATCAAAACTTACTTTTTTATGTTCAAAAAAAACAATAAAACACTGATTAATGAGATTACTGTCGAATTAAATAGTTTATTCAGTTTAGAGAGTGTTAATTTTCCGAAACTAATAAACATTGAAATGCGTTCTAATTCTTTTTTATTGCTTTTTGCAATAAAAAATCAACCAAAACTTTATGTTAAAATAATAAAAAACTATAATACATCAACTCTTAGTAAAGCAATCAAGAATCACAATTCAATATCTAAGGGATTACATGAGTATAAGTCCCTTTTATGGATGAATGAAAATCTCAACTATTTTACAAATATAAATACCATTGAACCCATAACTTATTTATCAAAGTTCAATGGTATTGTCACCAAAGAAATAATCGGTTTTGAGCTTTATAAAAAACTCCATTATCCAAACATTGAAACCACTTTATTTTCCATCGGATCATGGTTATATGAATTCCATCAAAAACAAGGATATAACTATAAATTTGTAAGCCAAGCAGACTCTTTGTTAGAGCAGATAGATATTGAATACAAAGAAATACTGAAAGGCTCATATAGTCCCCAAAACATATCATTTGGAATTGGGCTTGGCAATTTTGACATTCGTGATGTTTTAATCAATAAAAATGATATTTATTTGCTAGATTTAAATACAACTCATGAGATAGTACCTCATTTACAAGATGTAGGCAGATTTTTGGCTTCGCTGGAATTAGCTTATTGGGGAACAGCTAAATTTGGAGTTAAGACTGTACCAAACAGCTTAGCTAATGCATTTTTAGATGGTTACTTTGAGCAGCAAAAATCAAAGGATTTGAGAAAAACTGCTAATTGGTTTGCTGCTCGCCATATCTTCAAACATATTACTCGCAATAATAAACGAATTAACGATACTAACAAAATTTATTTGAAATGCTACTATCAACTCTTTGCTAAACCTTATTTAGAAAAAATTGTTCAAAACAAATTCCTTGAGCAAGTTTATCAAAAGTACAACAGTAGATAATAATGTGAAACCTAGTGAATACCTATCTCAAAACCAAACCCAAAATATTACATCTCATCAGCCGTTTAGCTGTGGGAGGGGCACAAGACAACACCCTCCTGACAGTGGAAAAACATGAGCGTAATCAATTTGAGGTTCACTTAGCCTCCAATCCAGAAGGACAATGGTTGAATCGCGCTCAACAAAGTGCGGATACCTTCCACCCCATACCCCATTTAGTCAATCCTATCAACCCTGTCTATGACCTTAAAGCCTTCACAGAAATAGTGCAACTGCTGCGCCGAGAGGAATTTGATGTTGTGCACACCCACAGCTCAAAAGCAGGAATTCTTGGTCGTGTAGCTGCTCGCATTACTAAAGTTCCTGTGGTTGTCCACACTATCCATGGTTTTGCTTTCCATGACTTTATGCCTAGTTGGAAGCGCCAACTCTATATTAATCTAGAGCGTAGTATGCGCCCCTGTACAGATTTTTTTCTGACTGTTAGCGAACTTAACCGTAAACAAGCTATCCAACTGGGCATCCTGAGTCAAGAAAAATCCCAAACGGTCTACAGTGGAATTGACTTTAGTAAATTAGACCGTCCTTGTCATCTCCCACAACTTCGACAGCAACTAGAAATTCCCGATGGTTGGCAAATTATTGTGATGGTGGGACGTTTAGATGAACAAAAAGCACCCTATTACTTAATTGAAGCTTTTGCTCAAGTTCTCAAACACTCCCCCGACACTCTGTTACTACTGGTTGGTGAAGGGGAATTGCAACCCCGTTTACAAACTCAAACTCAACAACTTGGTATTGAAAATCAGGTTAAATTCTTGGGGTCCAGGGAAGATGTACCGGAAATCCTGAAAATAGCTGATATTTTTGCCCTTTCCTCCCTCTGGGAAGGTTTAGGTAGAGCCATGACTGAAGCTATGCTATTAGGTAAACCTGTTGTTGTTCCTAATATCTATGGTATTCCCGAAACTGTCCATCATGGCGAAACGGGTTTACTATTTCCTGCTAAAGATGTTGCAAAATTAGCTCATCATCTAGTTTACCTACTCCAAAATCCCCAGGAACGGAAACGTCTTGGTCACAATGCCCAACAGCTAACTAGAAAGCTTTTTGATGTGGATCAGATGGTGCAACAGATTGAGCAGATTTACCAGCAATTATTAAATCAGAAACCCTCATGATTTAAGATCTGGGTTCAAACTTGCCCCACTCTTTCCAGTCACTATCCAGAGGAGAGAACGAATACAGTCTCGAATAACTCGTATTTTGGACTCTTTTGGATAGCCTTTTGATGGAACAGGAACCGGAGTAATTGCAATACCTCGACTACCCAAAACAAAAGTTGCTATTGCCCGTGACCTTACCATATGATAATCCGAAGTTACTAGGTAGATATGTTGAATATCCTGCTGAGCAAAATAGTTAACAGTGCAAGTAAAATTCGTTACCGTATCCGTAGGACAAAAATCATAGTGCATTCGCTGCTCTGAGATTCCTACTTTTCGGAAAATCTGCCTGTTACCCTCAAAATTACTGTAGTAGTCAGAAACCCAAATATCTAATTCCGGATGGGAGTGGGAAAACTGGGCAGTGAATTTGAAGCGATCTTTATTACCACCAAGAACCAAAATAGCCTGGGGTTCTGGTGCTTGATGGCGTGCAATGGCTAAACGCAAGGGAATGATACTAATAAACAACAGTCCCATAGGAAGCAAAACAAGCCAGAACTTATTGAGTCTATTTTTTGCTCTTGGAAAGCTCATAAAATCCTTGAACAGCCTATTGTTTATACTCATAATCCTCCTTAATAACTACCCATCCAATTCGGACTCTAATAGCTCTTAGTGTAGTTAGTAGTTGCGTAGTGGCATGGCACACCTAAAAATGTTGGTTGGGTTGAGCGGTAGGGAAACCCAACAAAGCGTTACTGGTGTTGGGTTTCATTCTTCAACCCAACCTACGCTTATTGCACCATTTTAGATGTGCCAGTCCAGTAGGGTGCGTTAGGGACGGGCTCGCCCTCATTTTCCGCCTCTTCGCGCCTTGTTGGGATAGCCCGCCCCGTAACGCACCACCGGATCAAACAGCAAAAGTGAGATACACCCATCCAATTCGGACTCTAATAGCTCTTAGTGTAGTTAGTAGTACCGATAGTTTAAAGCCATCACTGAATCACTTCTAACTTAGCACATAGCGATTATGAAACATATTCTTGTTACTGGCGCAACTGGCTTCATTGCTAGTCATCTCCTCCCCATTCTCCATCAGCAAGGTTGGCAAATCACTGCAGCAGTGCGTAACCAATTTCCCCATCCCCCAGCCATACCCCTCAAAACCGTTGCTGTAGGTGATATCAATCGTCATACTGATTGGAGTAAGGCTCTTGAAGGCATCGACACCGTAATTCACCTAGCCGCAAGGGCTCACATCTTACAGGACGACGCACCGAATCCGGAAGCAGAATTTCTGGAAGTGAATACCTTAGGTACTACTCAGCTAGTTAAACATGCCATTAAAGCTGGTGTACAGCATTTTATCTTCATTAGCTCTATTGGTGCTATGGCAACCTTAAGTGATCAGATTCTCACCGAAAACTCTCCTTGCCAACCTGATACTCCCTATGGATGCAGCAAATTGAAAGCAGAACAGGCTTTAATTGAGTTAGCAAGCTCAAGCAACAAGATGACTTGGACTATTTTGCGTCCTACCCTAGTTTATGGTCAGGGAAATCCAGGTAATATGGAACGTTTAATTAAATTAGTACAGAAAAAATTCCCCCTACCCTTTGGTTCTTTGAAAAATCGCCGTAGTTTGGTTTTTGTAGGTAACTTAGTAGATGCGATCGCCACTATTATCACCCATCCCCAAGCTAAAAACCAAACTTTCCTGATCAGCGACGGCGAAGACCTCTCAACAACGCAACTGATCAGACAAATTGCTCAATGTCTAGAACTACCCTGTCATATCTTGCCAATTCCCCTGAGCTTATTGAGGCTAGCCGGTAATTTGGGAGATACTATAGAACTAATCAGCAGGCGAACTTTCATGCTCAATAGTTCAACGATTTCTCGATTGGATGGTTCCCTATGGGTTGATAGTAGCAAACTTTGTCAGACTCTCAACTGGCAACCACCCTATACCCTGGAGCAAGGATTAAAAGAAACATTACAAAGCTACACAATGAATTTTCCCTCACCCCCCAACCGGTGACTTAATGGGGACATTACAACGAGAAGGCTGGTACTCTGGCACCAGATTACACAGTTGAGTAACAATACCTGCACGATCATTGAGTCGAGCTTTATCAAGGAGAACTATCAACTGCGGTTGCAAAATCTCCCAACTCCAAAAATGTTCTTGAGCAGAGAAAATTTTCTGATGTCGGGTGGGTTTGACATTATCCCCAGATATCAGCAACTCCTCATAGAGTTTTTCCCCTGGTCGCAATCCCGTTATTTTGATTTCAATGTCCTGTTGGGGAATAAGCCCACTCAAACGAATCATTTGCAAGGCGAGATCGTAAATGCGAATTGGTTCTCCCATATCCAGCAAGAAAACCTCTCCTCCACTTGCCATTGCCCCTGCTTGCATCACTAAGCGAGCCGCTTCAGGAATGGTCATGAAATAGCGAGTAATTTCCCGATGGGTAAGGGTAATGGGTTGACCTTGGGCAATTTGTCGGGAGAAGCGAGGCACAACCGAACCACTACTATTAAGGACGTTGCCAAATCTGACAATGGCAAAGCGGGTAGAATGTCCTGGTTGAGCTGCTAATGCCTGTACTACCAACTCTGCTACCCGTTTACTAGTGCCCATAACATTGGTAGGACGTACCGCTTTGTCAGTGGAAATCAAGACAAAGTTTTTCACAGCGCACTCAATGGCACAGCGGACAGTAGTCCAGGTTCCTAAAACGTTGTTCTCAATGCCTCGCGCTGCATTTACTTCTACCAGAGGAACGTGCTTGTAGGCTGCTGCATGGTAGACTGTCTCGACTTGATGATCCCTTAAAACAGTACTGAGATGATCCTTATCGGTGACATTGCCTAGGTAAGCAAAGCGCTGCAATTGAGGATAGGTTTCTGCTAGTTCGAGGTCAATATTGTACAGAGCAAATTCACTGAGTTCGTAGAGTACTAGACACTGGGGCTGCTGCTGAGCAATTTGGCGACACAGTTCTGAACCAATGGAGCCTCCTGCACCAGTCACCAGCACTACTTTTCCTGTCACCTGCATTTGTAGTAGTTCAACATCAGGTGTAGCTTCTTCTCGTCCGAGGAGGTCAGCAATATCAATCTTGCGAAGTTTATCAATAGAGACTCCACCAGAGAGTATTTCATTTAAGGAGGGTATGGTTTTAACAGGAATTGAAAGACTCTGTAGGCGTTCTAGAATACAGCGTTTTGTTTCTTTTGTTACCGAAGGCATTGCCAAAATTACCGTATCAAAAGCTTTTTGTCGCCAAAGTAACCGCAACTTAGCAGGAGAGTAAACCTTGAGTCCCTGTATGACTACACGGTGTTGCAAATCGGAGTTGTCATCGATAAAGGCAATTAGTCGGTAACTGCGGTGATTAGCTAAAGCAGCAGCAAGCTGAGAACCTGCTGCCCCTGCACCATAGATCAGTAGCCGTTCTGGCGGTAAATTGCTATCGGCGTAATAGGCTAGATTATGAGTTGAGCTGCGAATTAGCAGTCGTAACCCAATCAGGAGAAATAGAGTAATGAAGGCATCAATAATCAGAACTGAGCGAGGAAGAGGCCAAGAACCCTGTAAGTAAGCCAGGATCACTAAAACTCCGGAACTGTACAAAACAGCTTGGACTGCTGTGGTAATAAACTCTAGGCTTGTGTAGCGCAGAATAGGACGATAAATGCCACAGACTTGGAAGCCTATAAGTTTGACCACAATTAACAGGATAATTAGCCAGGCATACTTAAAAATTCCTGAGAGGGGAAGTGTTTTGTCGAAGCGGAGCCAAAAAGCTAGATAAATAGCAAAGCAAAATAAAAATGCATCTAGAGCAACGAGCAACTGGCGCTTCTGCCGTCTGGAGATTGAGTTATAGCCACCATAAAGCCTAATCAGCAGGTAGTTAATATAGGATTTCATCAAGATAACGAATTGATAAGGTTATTGCTTGTGCGATTGAGGTTCAAGTGTGGGGAGTGTGGGGCACGAGCGCGGGGAGATGGGGAGATGGGAAGATGGGGAGATGGGAAGATGGGGAGATGGGAAGATGGGGAGATTGGAGTAAGACCGAGATACGGATACTGTGGGAAAAAGTGCAATTGGCACTTAAGTAGACGACAGCATACACCTCCGTAGGTAAGTTTCTGCGCAGGCGATCGCCACAATTACGGAAGCTAAACTGCTCCAAGCTCCGATGGTTCGTAGGAAATCAATACTAAAGGCCATCAGAAGAGTTATGCAAATATAGGTAATCGCCACTTGACTATGGGACCAGCCTGATTTCTCGAGCCTCTGGTACAGATTACTACGGTGAGCTTTGAAGATATTTTCACCACGCAGCAGTCGCCGACAGAGGGTATAAATGGCATCGCCGATTAGAGGTAAAGTAAATGCCAGTGCTGACCAAGCAGAAGCCGGATTATGATTCTGACTTAGGAGGGTTATCGCCACCACAGCACCTAAAAAAGTACTACCGACGTCCCCCATAAAAATCTTGGCCGGTGACCAGTTCCAATAGAGAAATCCCCCTAAAGCTGCTACCAATAGCCACAGAAGGGGTTGATTCAACCAGAGGGCAAAAAATCCTAGCTGTACAGCAGTTACTCCGCCGACTAAGCCATCTAAACCGTCCATGAAGTTATAGAAATTAATCAGGGCGGTCATGGCAATGATGGTGAGTAGAGTAGCAATAAGCTCGCCTGCTATACCTAGGTGAGCTAGCCCAGGAAAGGGAAAAGCACCACAGGAGGCGACCACGACGGTAGCAACCGAGAATTGTACTAGATAGCGAACGCTGGCAGGAACTCCTCGCCAATCGTCGATAATGCCAATAATTACTAAGGGAATGAGGGCGAACCAAAGCGTATTTTGTCCGGAATCAATTAGGTTAAGACCAAGAAATTGGCTGGCAATGATGGCAATAGCAAAGGCAATAATAAAACCCAAACCACCCCCTCTGGGTGTGGGTTGACTATGGGAACTGCGCTCCTTGGGGATGTCAATAAGTTGTTGACTTAAGTTTTGTTTAATTAGAGCGACGCTAAGAAGGCTGAGGGAAAAACTGATTACACAGAGAGTTAAGAGTGGGTGCATTTCAACTTTTTGATTAATACACCACTATTTACTAGCCTCAGTTAAACATTCAGAATTAATAGTGATAAAATAAAACTCAAAATACGGTTCGTTTACAGAGTAAACGGCAGAAGTGTTTAAGCTGTCGCCCATTGAAACGACATATTATTAAATCAGAAAAAAAAACTGAAACTCTTGTCCCTTATGCCAGGTGCATCTCATTTTTGCTGTTTGACCCGGTGGGTGGAACGGGCATCTTGGTGGAATGGGCATCTTGCCCGTTACAATTCCGGACGGGCTGTCCCAACACTGGCGACCGGGAAAATGAGGGCGAGCCCTTCCCTAACGCACCCTACACAACATTTAGGTGCGACCCGTGGCGCTTTAAGGATGACAATAAGGCTCTAACTCTTGTTGTAGTTGGGATAGAGCCTTAAAGCCTCGCTGAAAAGAGAGAGATTTATTTCCCTTGAGATTAATCAGACTGTGGGCAAGTTCAGACCATAAAGTCATGGCATTAACCCAGGCATAAGTCAATAATCCCATAGTAAAATGACTATGGTGTGGTTCAATTTGTTCCTGAGCTTTATGGGTAGGAGTAACATAAATAGAAAGGGGAGTATATTTTAATGAATAGCCTGTCAAGGTAGAGAGGGTATAGGCAAAAGCAATTAACAAAACAAGAGCAAGTAAACGAGTAGAGTTAACCCGAGTTTGTTCTAAATTGTATCCACCGGTCTTACAGTCTTTAAATAGTGTTTCAATTCCCCATCTAGCGCGATAAACTGTTAAAGTCTTCTCAAGAGTAGGTAAGCTGGTCAGCAAGTACCAAGGGGCTTTATGTTGTTTGCCCCGGTATGTTTTTTTCCAACGAACTGCCAAGTTGAAAGGAGACAGATTCTGCTCTTTATTGCAGGTAATATCCTCGATAAATTGAGTGTCTACGGGTTGAAATCCCTGGGATTTTAAAGCTTGATAATTTAAGGATTTTTGTTGAATACAAGTACTTTTTTTTTGGCGTAGAATAAAGTCTACTCTTCTTAGCCTCAGCCACATTCCCAGCTTGGCACTGTGAAATTCCCTATCCCCTATGACAATAACCGGATAAGGTTTGATCAGCTTCAAGACCGGTTGAAGTACTTTTTTCTGAAAGGATAAATTACTACTACCTTTTTTGCCAATCAACTCCCAGTACACCGGCAGAGCATGTTTGCCCCATATTATACTCACCACCATTAGATTCCTTTCCTTCCATTGAGTCCGATCTATCACTAGCAAGATGTGCCCCGAATCAGAAAATTTTAATTTTTTCCGTCTTCTTCTTTGCTCTCGGTTCAGTCGCTCTCCGTTATATTCTTGTCTCAACCAATATTTGACTATAGGAAACCACAATAGTTTTACATTCCATTGCGGCAGTACTAAAAATCTCTGCAAATTTCGTAGTCTGCTCTCATAACTAATCGGTTGAGGAAACACACTTGCCAAAGTAGATAATTTGACTTGACGAAAGCTTTGAACCATCAATATTAATAGTTGAACTGTCAGATTCTGCTTCTCGTTGAGATGCTTTTCCAGTACTTTCTGATATAATGTCGGTAGCATTTTTTAGGTTTTAGGGTAGTCATAGACCACCCTAATCTTTTTTGGTTATTTTGGCTACACCCCCCTTCACCACTGCTTTTCACTACCCTTGTCACCCTTTAAGCCCGTGGCGAATTTAATTCTTAATGGGGAAAGCGCACCTTTACAAAAGCAATGCAGCAAGGGAACAGGGGGTTTCCACGGGGCTTTCAAGGTGCGGACGCAGGTGACCCACACAGACCCAAAACCATGAGGGACTGCATCAAGACAGTGAAATACACCCGTTCTAAATCGGGTACTGCTATACCCATTACCCATTCCCAAAAACCTGGTACTATTTGAGAACTTATTAATGAGCAATGATTAACCGGACTTGCTCTAAAACATTATTTAGGTTTGTGATATGCGAAACAGTAATAAGAAAAATCCTATGGTAATCGGCAGTTTAGTCGTTATTTTTATCAATCTAGTAATCGCTCTTATTTGTTGGAGGATTGCTCAACAATCTACGGGTTATGATGGTCTGTTTTATTTTTTTATATTGTCTATGATTGGTATCGCTCAGTTAGTCTATGTTATCCCAGCATTAATTGTGCTAAGATTGCTGGGAAGATGGGAATTGATTAAAGGAGTGATTCTTGGTGGTTTGATTACAGGTTTGTTGAATCTTGGCGCTTGGTTTTTAATGCAATCTTTAGCTTAAAGGTATAGGTAGCAAGAGTTATTGAGAAATAGCTCTTAATTTCACTAACTGATTAAACTGTTGCGTCAAGGATATCTTGAGACTGTTCTAATTTATCGTCGAGGTTCTCACTACCAGTAAACACTTTAGTAGTCACTGGAACGTTAGGCTCAACTTGGAGCCACACCGAATCACTAATAGACTCAGCTTGATTGGGTCGATAAACCAGTCGGCAGGCTCCTGCGATTTCTACCTCATGACAGCAATGAGTCCGCTCACCCCGTTTAACAGTAAACACTGGCAAAGATGTCTGGTTCTTGTGATTGCTTTTTAAGGCTTGCTCATTAACGTGGATATAGGTAGCTTCGAGATGTTTGTCCTGATTCCATGTACCTTTTGGTCCCCTACGACCTTCGGTTACCACTGGCACACCATCATATAATGGAATCTGCCAAAACCGACCCACTTTTTTGGCTCCTTTGATGCGATCTTTACTTAATAGCATCCGCAGTCGCTGAGACGATATACCCAGCAGAGATGCAGCTTGTGTTGTACCGACAACCATAACTAAAATACTATTGCGGAATAGTATTGTAATCCCATCTAACTGGGAAAGTCAAGCTCAAGTAGGGAGTAGGGGAGTAGGGAGTAGGGAGTAGGGGAGTAGGGAGTAGGGAGTCGGGAGTAGGGAATCGGGAGTCGGGAGTCGGGAATCGGGAATCGGGAGTCGGGAATCAAAAATTATCAGAATTGATTTAGGTACCCGATATAAAGTCTTTGTCAAGTTCTTGTTTAACCAGTTGAGCTAAGGTTTGGGCAGCTCCTGGTTTTCCCCGAACACTCTTTAGATGCGATCGCATTTCCGACAACTTCTCTGGATGCTCCAGATAGTCTAGGGCAAGTTGAGCAACCTCAAGCGGCTCAAGCTTCCCTACCAATTCTGGCACAATTTCTCTTTTTGCCCAAATATTCGGCCATGCAAACAGACGCTTTTGCCCTAGCACCAACCAGTTAATCACTTTCGCTAGGCTAGACCCTACTCCTGGTAACTTGACCAATAGACCGGGTAAGCCATCCCAAGCCCGCATCGCATCTAACTGTTGCGTCGGCAACAGCACAATCATGGGTACGGCCAGAGACCCCAACTCAGCAGTATTCGCTCCCACTGTGGTTAAGCAAAGACAACATTGTGATAACAACTCATAGGCCGGAAAGGACTCCCAGAGTTCTACACACAAGCCACTGGGGGTTTGGAGGAATAGTTGCGGGGTGGAAGGTTTAAGGTTAGGAGGTTGTTCGCGTAGCGTGGCCTTTTGGCCAAGGGTTGAAGGTTGAAGGGTTGAAGGTTGAAGGTTATTAGGTTGCAGGTTAGACGGTTGCAGGTTAGACGGTTGCAGGTTATCCCGATTAAAAGGCGACTGTTGATAAATAGACCTCTTGCAAAAGTATTGTTCTGATCGTGTTCTTGATGCAGTCGCTCCTGGAGAGAACCCCCAAGACCACGCTGCATCCGTTGGCCTCAATTCTTGTTCCCTGTTCCCTGTTCCCAGATCCGCTGTTCCCTTTTCTGGAAGAAGTCTAATAAGTTGAGCCTCTGACCATCCTGTCTTGTTAATGATGGGATTGTGATCTCGATTGGCAAATTTGGCTAATGTTTTGAGATCTATGGTAGGAGCAACGGGAATCACAAAGCGAGTTTGGGGTCTAGCCCTGTGGATGTGTTCAGCGATCGCTAAAGACAAAGGCACTCCCTGAGCTAGTTTGGCTGGTTTTGACCCCGGTAATAGTGCGATCACTTCAGTGGAATGTTCAAGGGTATCTTCCGTTAAACTTGCAATCTGAGAACCTGTAACCTTCAACCCCTGAGTAACCTGTAACTCCTGATTAACCTGAGAACCTGCAACCTGTAACCCCTTATTAACCTGTAACCCTCTAATTTCTGCCATTAAATCCCCTACTATGGTGAATTTGTGGGCATAGGTCTTAGGCACTTGAGCGATAATATCGGGTTTCATCACTCCAAAGTGGTCAATCCAGCGGTACCAACGAGCATCCCACTCGGCATAGACAACACTGCGATACCCTAAGCGCTTACTAATCACTACTGGGAAAAATTGGTCTCCCCCTAGGAATAGAACAACCCCTTTTGGATGCCAGTCCCAGTTTTCCGCTGTCTTCCCCCACAACAAGAATGGTAAAAAATCCTGCGCTGCCTGAACCCGGTCTACTTCTGGGTAGGATTTTGCGATCGCATCTTCTTTGCCCGTGGCATGAGGGCAAGGAGATAGCACTACCGATATCCGGAGTAATGAACGGTCATTCCCTAGAGTTTCCCGCAATGCCTTCACCACTGGTCGCACCCAGGTGGTCAACTCTCCTGGGCCATTGGACATAACTAAAATATCTGCTGCTGGCACTCTTCCCCACTCCTAATTATCACTATCTGGCTTGCTATCAGCTATCAGTTATCAGCTATCATCTATCAGCTATCAGTTATCAGCTATCAGCTATCAGCTATCAGCTATCAGCTATCAGTTATCAGTTATCAGCTTATGCGCTACGCCCACGCTACGCGAACAGCTTTCAGTCAAATGCTGAGTGCTGAGTGCTGACCACTGACTGCTGAGTGCTGACCACTGACTGCTGACTGCTGACTGCTGACTGCTTACCACTGACCGCTGACTACAAAATATTAAGTAATGATTAAGTAAGAAGCATAAGTAATAGTTGTATAAATCGATAAAATATCCTTATATATACAGCTAAGGTTACCTTTGTCAATGATTTTTATTGTTTAGTTTTTTTAAGGTAAGCGGATTTACTACTTCAGTAATTGTTAAGTAATTTTACAAAAATCAGTAATTTTTATATCGAATTGTATCAGATAACGGCTGAAACTCCCTGAAAGTATACGTTTTTTGATAGAAACTCTTTAGTTGGCAAAACAAAACCATCCCAACCAAGAGTGAGTGGTCACTGGTAGAGACGTTCGATAGCACATCTGTCAATAAAATCTAAATACGATCAAAACTATCAAAGGTGATCAGCCACTTACCGCCACTCAAGGTAAGGCACAGATAACGAATAATCAGGAAGGAGATCTAGCCACATGTTCACTCACGTCAAGTCCACCATTAGACACATCACCCCGGAACCCTTGAATGGGCGTCATTTGCTGAAGGTGGTCTATGTCGTGCTAGAACCGCAGTACCAAAGTGCATTATCAGCTGCTGTTCGGTCAATCAATCAAAATCAACCGGATATCGCTATTGAAATCAGCGGTTACCTCATTGAGGAACTCCGTGACCCAGAAAACTATGAAGACTTTAAACGGGATATAGCAGAAGCCAATATCTTTATCGCTTCACTAATCTTTATAGAAGACTTGGCCGAGAAGGTAGTAGCCGCTGTACAACCCCATCGCGATCGCTTGGATGCCGCAGTGGTATTTCCATCAATGCCCAAAGTGATGCGCCTGAATAAATTAGGTAGCTTCTCCATGGCGAATTTGGGTCAATCCAAGAGTGCGATCGCACAATTCATGCGTAAGCGCAAGAAAAAATCTGGGTCTTCCTTCCAAGACAGTATGCTCAAGCTGTTGCAGACCTTACCGAAAGTCCTGAAGTATATGCCCATGGACAAAGCTCAGGATGCTCGCAACTTCATGCTCAGTTTCCAGTATTGGCTAGGGGGGTCTTCTGATAACCTGGAAAACTTCTTGCTGATGCTAGCAGATAAGTATGTCTTTAAGCGCGAGAAGAAAAACAGCGAAACCTCTGTCCAATTCAAAGACCCAGTGGTTTACCCAGATATGGGGGTTTGGCATCCTCTAGCACCGCAAATGTTTGAAGATGTCAAGGAATACCTGAACTGGTATAGTAGCCGTCAGGATATCTCAACAGACATAAAAGACCCCCTCGCTCCCTGTATTGGTTTAGTCCTGCAACGCACTCACCTAGTGACAGGGGATGATGCCCATTATGTAGCTATGGTGCAGGAACTGGAAGCCATGGGAGCAAGGGTGATTCCCATATTTGCTGGTGGTCTGGATTTCTCTAAACCTGTAGATACCTATTTTTCTGAGGAACATGGCAAAACCGTAGTCCCCTTAGTGGATGCTGTGGTATCTCTAACCGGCTTTGCTCTAGTAGGAGGTCCAGCACGGCAAGACCATCCCAAAGCCATTGAATCCTTAAAACGCCTCAATCGCCCCTATATGGTTACACTTCCCTTAGTCTTCCAAACTACGGAAGAGTGGGAAGATAGTGAATTGGGACTGCACCCGATTCAAGTAGCATTGCAAATTGCCATTCCAGAGCTGGATGGTGCCATTGAACCAATTATCCTATCCGGACGGGATGGCGCAACTGGAAAATCCATTGCGTTACAGGACCGGATTGAATCAGTAGCGCGACGGGTAATGAAGTGGGCGAATTTGCGCCGTAAGCCCAAGCTTGATAAGAAAATTGCCATCACAGTCTTTAGCTTTCCCCCAGATAAAGGCAATGTTGGGTCAGCGGCCTATCTTGATGTATTTGGTTCCATCTATAAGGTGATGGAAGCCCTGAACAACAATGGTTATGATGTCCAAGACTTGCCGGAATCTGCTGAGGCACTGATGCAAGAGGTGATCCATGATGCCCAAGCTCAGTACGCTAGTCCAGAATTGAATATTGCTCACCGGATGTCGGTGATGGAGTATGAACGGTTTACTCCCTACTCCACTCGCTTAGAGGAAAACTGGGGACCACCACCAGGACATCTTAATAGTGATGGACAAAACTTGTTAATCTACGGCAAGCACTTCGGGAATGTATTCATCGGAGTACAACCTACCTTTGGCTATGAAGGAGACCCAATGTTACTGTTGTTCTCCCGTTCCGCAAGTCCTCACCATGGCTTTGCTGCTTATTACACCTATTTAGAACAAATCTGGCAAGCCGATGCGGTGCTGCACTTCGGAACCCACGGGTCTCTAGAATTTATGCCAGGGAAACAGATGGGGATGTCTGGAGACTGTTATCCAGATAATTTAATTGGTTCTATTCCCAATCTGTACTACTATGCTGCCAATAATCCCAGTGAAGCAACCATTGCTAAGCGCCGCAGCTATGCTGAAACCATATCCTATCTCACCCCACCCGCAGAAAATGCTGGATTATATAAGGGGTTAAAGGAACTCAGTGAGTTAATTGGGTCTTATCAAACTCTCAAAGATACTGGGCGTGGTGTTCCTATTGTTAACACCATTATGGATAAGTGCCGCTTGGTGAATCTTGATCAAGATATTGCGTTGCCCGAGCAAGATGCTAAGGAGCTGAGTGCCGAAGAACGGGATACTTTGGTAGGTCAGGTGTACCGCCGTTTGATGGAAATTGAGTCAAGGTTGTTACCCTGTGGGTTGCATGTGATTGGTAAGCCACCAACCGCAGAAGAAGCGATCGCAACTCTAGTCAATATTGCTAACTTAGACCGTAGCGAAGACGAAATCATCGGTTTACCCCGGATTATTGCTAACAGTATTGAGCGAGAGATTGATGAAATTTACAGCAACAATGACCAAGGCATCTTAGCTGATGTGGAATTGTTGCAAGATATCACCCAAGCTACCCGTGCTGCTGTTAGTGCTATGGTTCAAGCTCAAATCGACAGCGATGGACGAGTCTCTAAAGTCTCTAAACTCAACTTCCTCAACCTTGGTAAAAAAGCACCTTGGGTAGAAGCCTTGCACAATCTAGGGTACACCAACGTAGATTCTGAGGCGATCAAGCCTCTGTTTGACTATCTGGAATTCTGTTTACAGCAGATTGTAGCAGACAACGAATTAGGAGCAATGCTCCAAGCCTTAGATGGGGAATATGTGCTGCCCGGTCCTGGTGGTGACCCAATCCGAAATCCCGATGTGCTACCGACCGGTAAGAATATTCACGCCCTCGACCCTCAATCCATTCCCACCCTAGCAGCGGTGAAATCTGCCAAAATCGTAGTAGACCGACTGTTGGCACGGCAAAAGCGAGATAATGATGGGGCTTGGCCAGAAACCATTGCGTGTGTGCTATGGGGTACGGATAATATTAAGACTTACGGCGAATCCCTAGCCCAAATTCTGTGGATGGTCGGGGTTAAGCCAGTGCCCGATGCTTTGGGACGGGTGAATAAATTAGAACTAATTCCCTTAGAAGAGTTAGGTCGTCCTCGGATTGATGTGGTAGTAAACTGTTCCGGTGTCTTCCGGGATTTGTTCATCAATCAGATGAATTTACTAGACCAAGGGGTGAAAATGGCCGCAGAAGCCGATGAACCCCTGGAAATGAATTTTGTGCGGAAACACAGTTTGCAACAAGCTCAAGAGATGGGGATTAATCTACGGCAAGCTGCGACTCGGGTGTTCTCCAATGCGTCTGGTTCCTATGCCTCCAATGTTAATTTAGCTGTAGAAAACAGCACCTGGGAAGAAGAAGCCGAGTTACAGAATATGTATCTCAGTCGCAAGTCTTTTGCTTTCTCTTCTGATAGCCCAGGCACCATGGAACAGAGTCAGAAGATTTTTGAGTCCGCCTTGAAAACCGCTGATGTTACCTTCCAGAATCTTGATTCATCGGAAATTAGCCTTACTGATGTTTCTCATTACTTTGACTCTGACCCGACTAAAGTAGTAGCAAACTTGCGCAACGATGGTAAGAAACCAACCGCTTACATTGCTGATACCACTACAGCTAATGCTCAGGTTCGCACCCTATCAGAAACCGTCCGTTTAGATGCCCGGACTAAGTTACTTAATCCCAAATGGTACGAAGGCATGTTGAATCATGGCTATGAAGGGGTTCGTGAACTTTCCAAACGCTTAGTGAATACTATGGGTTGGAGTGCAACAGCTGATGCAGTAGATAACTGGGTTTATGAAGATGTGAATACTACCTTTATCCAGGATGAAGAAATGCGTCAGCGGTTAATGAATTTGAATCCCAATTCCTTCCGTAAAGTAGTCTCTACCTTATTAGAAGTTAATGGACGTGGCTATTGGGAAACTAGTGAGAGTAATTTACAGCTATTGCGCGAATTGTATCAGGAGGTTGAAGATAGGATTGAAGGAATAGAATAGGATTTTTGGCTATAGCGGTTTTCAATTCAGTGAGGTACACAATTTAGGGAATAGGCAATAGGCAACAGGGAATAGTGAATCATATTCCCCCCTTATTAAAGTCCCCCCCTTATTAAGGGGGGTTAGGGGGGATCCCTACTCAACTAATACCGTACCTCATAAATATGGAAAAGCCTATAGTCAAAATATAGCAATTCTATATCCCATAAGGTACCTATTATCCCCCATTGGTCCCCCTTAATCCCCTCAAATTGATCCCCCGTTGGTCTCCCTTAATAAGGGGGACTTTGAGGTGGAAAAGCGTACCTGATAACTGCGAGAAACGCTATCTAGCAATTCTATATCCCATAAGGTACCTATTATCCCCCGTTGGTCTCCCTTAATAAGGGGGACTTTGAGGTGGAAAAGCGTACCTGATAACTGCGAGAAACGCTATCTAGCAATTCTATATCCCATAAGGTACCTATTATCCCCCGTTGGTCTCCCTTAATAAGGGGGACTTTGAGGTGGAAAAGCGTACCTGATAACTGCGAGAAACGCTATCTAGCAATTCTATATCCCATAAGGTACCTATTATCCCCCGTTTCCCTTAATAAGGGGGACTTTGAGGTGGGAAAGCGTACCTCATAACTGCGAGAAAAGAGTAGCTTTTTAGAGACGTTCAATAGAGCGTCTCTAATTTTCAGGGCTTACGAATTTGCCCCCTAAATCCCCCAATTCTGGGGGACTTTAACTGAACTTTGCGGTGGGGAAATTTGCTGTAAAAAAAAATTTTTAAAACCCTTGACAAATAATACTATAATCGTTATAATTATAAGTTAGCAACAACAAGCAAAAGGTGAACTTTATGGATTCAGAATTTCGCCCAAACCCAGAGACTAATCCCGAGGATATAACTCCTAGTAATAATCCTCAAGAATCCTTTCCAAAAAAATACCCGGTTCAGCATATTTTGAAGGGGTCTCGCAAGGCCATAATCAACACCATGCATACTCTCCATGTAGTGGGTTATGCGGAAATTGTCGAGTGGACTCCTCTGCAGCCGACGGGACTTCCTGGGGAATTTATTACGATGATGACCAAGTACCTAACTCTGGGTTAAGCTATTAAATTGCTGGGGGGCTTTGCCCTTTCAAGGGTATGTTTTTTAGATTTGGGCATTCGCCTAGGTATTACTCAACAGAAATACATTTTGAAACCCAAACCCCAGGAAGGATTTGAGTATTCAATAAAAATCATTAGGGTGCGGCTCTTATAGAAAGACGATAGAATGGGGAAGAGTTTTTTAACCCAAGCTGTCCTGTAGCAGTGTTTTGAGAGAAAAAACCGAAGGACTCGACAGGCGCAACCGCAGCAGTATGAGCCAGGAATAGGAATGCGAGTTAAAATATCAGGCTCACAATGGAATATTGAAAATGTTCCTAAAATTCTTTCTTTACGCTGTGCTTACCTAAATGGGATGCTTTATTAATGATGTTTTTACAAAAATGAGATGCACCCTGGCATTTTCTATCCTGGTGGTTCACTATCGAATTTAGCTTCAGTTGCTCTTGCTGCCCAGCGAAGCAGAGGTAAATCTAGAGAACCTGTTGTTTTGATTTCCAACCACTGCCATTATTCTATCCGCAACGCAGTAGAAATTTGCGGTATTCAAAAAACTATCGGGATCGAGACGACTGTACAGGGCATTGTTGATCTTGATAGTTTGAAAAGAGCTATTGAGACTGCCAAAACCAATGGACTTAATCCCATCTATTTCTGTTGTGTACTAGGAGCCACCAACTTAGGATCATTTGATCCTGTAGAGCAGATACACGATATATTTATTGAGTATGATGTCCACCCCTGGATTCACTTCGATGCAGCTTGGGGAGGAGGGGTTTACTTTAACCCCAGAGGGGATTTTTATCGAGAAGTTAGTGCTATTGCTGACTCGATTGTGCTAGATTTTCACAAATTCCTGTCAGCTCCCCTACTGTGCTCTGTTCTCTTAGTCAAGGACAAGAGTAGCCTACAAAAAACAGATGTATCCCAGAGCGCTAACTATTTGTTTAATAACAAGCAAGATAAGAAATATAGTCTGAGTCTAAAATCTCTACAATGTTCCAGAGAAGCCTATGCTTTTAAACTATGGCTCATGTTCAAGTACCACGGCATTAGCTATTTTCAAGATTTGATTGAAAAGTTCTACGAAAATCAGCAAGAATTTAGAAGGCAACTGTGCGATCGCGTTTTGTATGTTGTCGAACCGCAATATTTCAATATTTGTGTCTGGTTCATTCCTCCAGAAATGACGATGGGACAAAGCATCTTGGACTATAGCATAGAGGAGCGACAAAAAATCGATAGCTTCAATTTAGCTATGTATGAAAAAATTGCTACAGATGGTTTCGCTAAGTTTAATTTTTCCAGTTTTAATAATTTTCCTACTTTGATCAGGATTATTGTTCACCATGGCAACTTAACGAAGGAAATCATATCTGAAATTGTTTCTTACCTGTATGACGTGTACAATTCAGCCTGACCTAGTTTATGGCAATTAGCATAAAATACAGATACTAATCCAATATTATGGCTAGAACAAGACAATTCCACTCATACAACAATTCAATTTTGCCCCCTGTTTATAAGAACGTAGCTTACTTTTATGATCAGGCACAAACTTAGGTCAAAGCATTACATGAAAAGTCAATCTCACGGGGACGCTACGGTAGGTATCATAACCCTAGTTGGGAAGAAACGGAAAAAGTATTAGCCCAGCTTGATGGGACAGAAGCTTGTGCAATCTTTACCAGTGGAATGAGTGCTATTTACAGCACCTTAATGGCATTTATGGAATCCTATAGTTGCTGCGCAACACTCCGTTATTTGTATAGAAATACACGACGGGTTTTTGAGGGACTAGATAGCCTTGGTATTAAAACCTTAATCCTTGACAACGCTGACCCAGCATTGTTTGCGATGGATTTACATAGAGTGGGTGAAGAAATTGACTTGATGTTTGTGGAAATGCCCTCAAACCCCCATCTCTATCTTGCATATCTTGAGAAGATTCGGGGTTTGCTACGGCCAGACGCGTTGCTCGTTGTCGATAGTACCTTGGCTAGCCCTCATAATTTTAAACCCTGTTTATGGGGAGCTGATCTGGTTATCCATAGTTGCACAAAGTATCTCAACGGCCACGCTGATATTATGTTAGGAAGTGTTGCTGGCAAGAAGAGTTTAATAGAGCAGATTCGATGTTTTCGGGATATTTCCGGTGCAGTGCCTAGCCCACAGGATGCCTTTATGTTGAGGCAACATTTGAAAACTTTTGAATTACGCATGAACTATTTAAATGATGCAGGGCAAAAGCTGGCGAATTTCCTGGATGCCCACCCGATGGTGTCGGCATCGTGCTATTTGGGATTAGACTCTCATCCCCACAGGGAGTTGGCGAGGAAATTTTTCACTAATGGATACGGAGGAGTTGTTACTTTTGAGTTGAAGCTTTCCAAAGAAGATACTTCTAGTCTAATTGACAATCTACAAGTTCCTTATATTGCCTCTAACTTTGGTTCTGCCGAAACCTACATTGAACATGTGTCTCCATTTTCCTATTACAATTTATCTGAAGAGGAACGACAAATGCTGAAAATTACTGACAGTTTAGTCAGATTATCCATTGGTTTTAACGATCCCATCGATAGTATTATTGATGACTTGAAAACAAATCTTGCAAAAGCAGCGTAGTGGGGATGTATATATGAAGTATGGCAGCTACTACAATTTAACGTTAAAGGAATCACCGGGAAAGGGTCGTGGTGTTTTTGCAGCGGAGGAGATATCGGCGGGTAAACTCATCCTGGTGGAGCCTGCACTAATGTTCTCAGGTTCAGATATTGATGGACTGCGATCTCATAAACTGTTCGAGTATATCTTTCAAATTGGAGATTCAATGGCGATCCCCCTAGGAGTTGGGACGTTTATAAATCATTCCGAAGATCCCAATGTCAAAGTCAACCGCCAGATAGATCAAGAACTATTTGAGTTTTTTGCCCTACGTGACATCACCCCAGAGGAAGAACTAACCCATAAGTACATTAGGGCACTGTGGTTTTCCCCAGCAGCGGAGTGATCTTGGACTAGTCTTCTTTGGGTGAGCGAAAAAACCCGTGGGAAACAGATAGCGAAAAAGCTAAAAGCCTTACTTAACAGTGATTTTTTGGATACCATGCTCTCTATCCCACCCAAAATTTCGTTCACCCGTCTTCTTCTTTTACTCTCCGAAAACTTTCTTGATTGCTTATAAACCCCCTACCACAACGACAACTGACCAGGGGAAACATTAGACCTACCTTCCTGGTGATACCCTAAATGACAGCCAGTACACACAGCACCATGCTAGTTGCTGGCACCAGTCGGGAAATCGAAGGTTTCATGCTCATAAAAATCAGCTACAGAAATGATAATATTATTTCATGAAATCCCATTTTATTCGGTTAAGTTTTATTAAAAAAATATGGCATTTGTAGCCTTTCCAAAAGTGTAAGTTTGTGTGTTATTATTTGCCTTTTTGTTCTGGTCCAACGAAGTACAATCAAGATTTGTTTGTTTTGGATTAAAACTGTGTGCATAAGCAGGTGCACAAAATTAATTACACATTTTAAAAAACTCAAAGCCTTACATTGTAAGGGTTACAGAGATTGGGAATAGGTAATTAATTTTGTTTAGGTGTTTAACTCCGGTAACAGTGCTTATCAGTATTAAATAGGCTATAATAGTACTAGATGCGCGAGCAACTTCACGTTAATGGCACCGTCAACTACCGCACACTTCCCTGGCGGGTAAGTGTGGGCTTGAAAAAGCCTGTTGACCAGACGGCTAGGTTTTCCTAGCAGCCGTTAAGACCAAGAGTTAAAATTCGTACCTTGAAATGCGTGCCAGTTTCAAGCTCTACAACTAGGTAATTAAACAGGTCATTCGGGAAAGCCAGTGTTACCGAGAAAGTACCGAGTCTTAACAGTGTCGAGGCAAACTTTACCAAGAAATTGAGAGATGCAGTAATGCGAGTTTTCGTTCTAGACAAAAACCTGAAACCTCTTGACCCGTGTCACCAAGCTAGGGCAAGAGAGTTACTAAAGAAAGGGAGGGCAAAAGTATTTAAACGATATCCGTTCACCATCCTCTTACTAGATAGAACTGTTGAGGAATCTGTAACTCATCCTCACAGAATCAAGATTGACCCGGGCAGCAAAACAACAGGTGTTGCTGTTGTTCAAGAAAAAACTGGGCGTGTCACAAGCGCTTTAGAAGTCTCACACCGAGGGCAGCGAATCAAAGATGCTCTTGAATCTCGTAGAGCATTAAGGAGAGGTCGCCGTAATCGTAAAACCCGTTATCGTAAACCTCGCTTCTTGAATAGAACTCGTAAACCCGGTTGGCTACCCCCCTCTATTGAGAGCCGGATTAGCAATATCGAAACCTGGGTAAGACGAATCAGAAAACTCTGCCCAGTTACGGCAATATCTCAAGAATTAGTTAGGTTCGACTTGCAGAAAATGCAGAATATAGAAATATCTGAAGTCGAATATCAAAGAGGCGAACTGTTTGGGTTTGAAGTCAAAGAATATTTACTCCAGAAGTGGGGAAGAAAATGTGCTTATTGTGGTGCTGAAAATGTTCCGTTTGAAATTGATCATATTGTTGCCAAGTCTAAAGGAGGTAGCAATAGAGTCAGCAATTTAACTCTGTCGTGCCACTCCTGTAATCAATCCAAAGGTAATAAACCTGTTGAGAAATTTCTGAAGAAGAAACCTGAAGTTCTCAAAAGAATTAAGGCTCAAGCAAAAACACCACTAAAAGATGCAGCAGCAGTAAACACTACCAGATGGGAATTGTACAGGCGACTTCAATCAACGGGCTTACCTGTAGAGTTGGGTTCTGGGGGTCTGACCAAATTCAATCGAAAGATTAGAGGGATTGAGAAAACTCACTGGACTGATGCTACCTGTGTTGGGACATCAACACCAATGAGACTTCTTCTTAACGGTGTCAAACCCTTGATTATTAAAGCCAAGGGTCATGGGAAAAGACAGCGTTGCGGAACTGACCGCTATGGCTTTCCGATTCGCCATGCACCTTCCCAAAAGTCCTTCATGGGATTTCAAACCGGAGATTTGGTGAAAGCCCATGTAAGACAGGGAAAGTATCAGGGAAACTACACAGGTCGTATTGCTATCAGATTTAAGCCGAGTTTCAAGCTGACCACAGGAGGTAAAAGTTTTGATGTGCATCCGAAATACTTGAAAACCATTCACAAGGCTGATGGCTATGAATATGTATCTTGAAAATTCCGATTCGCTATCGCTCAATTTATTTATTGGCGGCAATTCCCCGGACGCTGACCTTTCAGGTTCAGTCGTCTGCCCCCTTGCCGTATTTGAGGTGGATACTCATACCCCAAACCACATCACCCCTCAACCTGACCACCTGACCATTACTACAGCAAACCTACTAGAAGCTTTTGCTGATTTCCTGGATATCGATGTGGCAGCAGGAGATGCTGCAGCTGATACTGTTAATACCTACCGCCGCCAGGTTCAGCAGTTTGTGAACTGGTGCGATCGCATAAATCTTCATCCAGCCGCAGTTACTAAAGAGGACATTAAGCGTTACCGCCGCTGGATGGTAGACACTAAAAAATTCAAGCCAGCAACGGTATCACTAAAGTTGTCAGTTGTCAAGCGTTTTTATCAAGCTGCTGTGGAAAAAGGACTGATTACGATCAATCCAGCTCTTGGGGTGAAACCGCCACGGGAAAAGCTGGACCCGGCGGCAAGGATTACCTATTTGGAAAAGCCTGAAGTTGAGAAGTTGTTAGCAGCTGTAGCCAATGATGGTAGCCTTAAGGCAAAGCGGGATAAACTTCTGCTGGCAATCATGATATTGGAAGGTCCCCGTAGCATTGATTTACATCGGGCAAATGTCTCTGATGTAGTTAAGCAGGGGGGTAATCTGGGAATTCGGGTCGAAGGGAAGCGTAATATTAGAATAGTGCCATTAACACCAGATCTTGCTGAGTTGCTGATGGCTTATCTTGAAGCAAGGGCACAAAATGGGGAAGTAGTCAAACCATCCAGTCCTCTATTTATAGCTGTTGGAAACAGGGCGGGTGGCAAGCGGATTTCCCGACGGGGGATTCGGCTGGTTGTGGATAGCTATCTAGAGCAAACTAACCTTAAGCAAACACCAGGAAGAACTATATCAGCCCATAGCTTGAGACATACCGCAGGTACCTTAGCTCTCCGTTCTGGTGCTGAGTTACGGCAAGTACAAGATTTGTTGGGACATGCTGATCCCAGAACAACTTGTATTTATGCCCATGTAGCGGATCGCTGGGAAAATAATCCAGCATTGAAGCTGGGAATTAATCTGTCTTGATCATCTCAAGGGGAAATGAATAGCTAATTATTTTGGCAACTGGGGAACAGTAACTGGCACTCCTCCTTGGTGAAGGGATTGGCTTAAACAAGTGAGAATGTGTACTAATTGAGCACCAACCCAGCCAGAAGATATTGATGAAGGTTGGGACAAGCGGACACTGTTAAGAAAGCGATCGCATACTGAATAAAGTGGTTCAAATGATTCGAGATCAAGAACTTCACGATGTTGACCAGCAGGGATAAAGTACTCCCCGTTCTGTTCAAAATAACCATGTTGGATAGTTAAGGGTGCTTGGGCAACCATTTCATCAAAAATCAAGGTTCCCTGTGTTCCTACAATCCCAAGCCGCCGCTGTTTATCTGGATTGAGCCAGCACAGATGAATAAATGCTTGAAAGCCAGTGTGATAGGTAAGTGTGACCTGAACTAAGTCAGCTAGTCCTTGAGGGGTTGAAGGTTGGAGGTTAGCAGGTTGAAGGTTAGCAGGTTGAAGGTTATCGGGTTGAAGGTTATCGGGTTGAAGGTTGGAGGTTGGCAAGTTATCGGGTTGAAGGTTATCGGGTTGAAGGTTATCGGGTTGAAGGTTGGAGGTTGGCAAGTTATCGGGTTGAAGATTGGAGGTTGGCAGGTTATCAGGTTGTTCGCGAAGCGTGGCCTTTTGGCCAAGGTTAGCAGGTTGTTGAGGGGTAAGTGATTGACTACAGCCTTGGTTATCTTCAGAACTTTCAACCGGCAAGTTGCTAACTTGAAACTCTTTTTGAAACTGTAGCCACACCCTACCAGTAGCTTGGACTTGAACAGGTAGCTGTCCTAAGCAATGGTTAAAAATAGCAATATCGTGAATAGCTAAATCCCAGAGAGAATCGACATCTTGACGTACTGGTCCTAAGTTAGTACGGGCAGCGTATCCATAGCGTAAGTCTCCTAAGCATCCTGAGTTGACAACCTCTTGAGCACGCTTGACCGCTGGGTGAAATAGATAGGTATGGTCAACCATAAGCTGTAGCTGCTTTTCTTGAGCCAGGTGGCACAATTCTAGACACTCAGCCACATCAAGGGTTAAGGGTTTTTCTGCTAAGACGTGTTTCCCCTGCTGTAGAGCATCCTTAATTAGGGTGTAATGGGTAACTGCTGGAGTAGCAATTACCACTGCCTCAATTGTTGGTAGATCCCGTATCGATTCCCAATCTGTTGCTAAACGTACCTCAGGAGCGAGGTTATATTTATCTTTAATTACTGCCAAGGTTTCTGGGTATGGATCAACCACTGCGACTAAGCAAGCATCAGGGTGTGTCAAGAAATTCCTGACCAAGTGTTTCCCCCAGCGACCTGCTCCCAATATCGCTACTCCGGTTTCTTTCATTTTTGCCCTCTCAATTCCAGAAATGCCTGTTTGGCTGCTGCTTGTTCCGCAGCTTTTTTCGATCTTCCTGTACCTTCACCTAATTGTCGATTTTGTAGCCAAACTTGGGCAGTGAAGCGGTTGTTTGCCCCATGCACTTGTAGGTTTTCCGTCAGATGATACTTTGGGAGCAGTTTGTAGTGAGCTTGAGTCCATTCCTGAAGAGCATCTTTGTAGTTTTGGCGGGCAGGGTCTTGACGAATTTCAGTAGTCAGTTTTTGTAAGTGAGGGTCTAGCCAAGGACGGACTAATTCTAGGGTATGGGTACTTAAATATAATGCTCCCAATACTGCTTCAAAGGCATCAGCTAACCGGGATGTTTCGCCAGCTTTGTCCCCAGCCGCACTATTGGAAACGAGTAAATAACGCTCTAGACCATAGCTGCGAGCGAGTTGAGACAGAATGCGATCGCTTACCAGTACGGAACGAATGGCAGCAAACTCACCAACGGAAGAGTTGGGATAATTTTCCCATAGCCATTCTGAGCTAGCTAAACGTATTACAGCATCACCAACAAACTCCAACTGCTCATAGTTGTGTTCTGCTGAGATACTACAGTGAGTCAGTGCTAAATCTAGCAATGACCAATTCACAGCTGTAGTTTTAGATAGTCCTAACTTTTGAACTAACTTCTCTAATTGCTTCTGACGACGGGGGTCTTTGATGGTCATGGGTTGTCTTTTGTCCTGAGTCAGAGAGTCCTTGGTGACTAACCAGAGTATGGGAGTACTAATGACTAATGACTAATGACTGAATTGAGAGAAAGTCGGACATAAGCCGGGTTCTGTTCTCCCTAGCAACCATCAAGAAGCTACTAAAGAGGGTGGTTATCTATCTAGGACGGCTGTTACCAGACGCCTCATGCGGTTCTCCATATCCGGAACTGGTAAAAGACCAACCGTAGTTCCTCTCGACCTTGCTCCCAACCGGGGTTTACCGAGCCAGCACCTCTCGATGCTGCTGGTGCGCTCTTACCACACCTTTGCACCCTTACCTGTGAAAGAATTAGGAAAAAGGCAGGAAGAATACATTCATCCTGGAGCCTTCTACCTTTATCCTTCCCATCGGCGGTATGTTTCTGTGGCACTATCCTCACGGTCACCCGCACTGGGCGTTACCCAGCAAGTTTGGTCTTTCGGGAGCCCGGACTTTCCTCAGACTCGCAGAAAAATGCGAATCCGCAACCACCTGCGCCTACTTTCTCTCTACTCTAGTTTAGACTTAATTAGCAATTGGTTGTTAGGTGCTGGAATTGGAGTCAATCCAGAGGCAGAGACCATTATCTGTCCCAGGAGCAGCAACTAGGGAAATGCGATGGGACCTTGGAACCGCTGCACCAAAGCAAAAGCTAATCCTCTAGGATTTGTTGGATCACACTGTTAAGATCTCTGTCATCAGGGCGTTTTGTGAACTGTTCATGAGTGTATATCCAAACAAGTGTAATAACTGATGTGTTTGTATTAACTAAATACATCAATCTGATTTGTCCAGAAGCGCCTTGTCCAAACTTAAACTCAAGCTTATGAAATGTCAATCCTTGCGGTAACTTAATCTTTTTTGGTAAAGGTTCTTGGCTGTATTTCCTGGGATATGGGTCTTGTTTTAAATTTTCTACGATTTGGGTTACAAGCTCAACAAAGCTATTCCCGTGAACTTTCGCAAGTTTTTTTAAAGAACGCTTGAACTTCTCTGACGCTTCAATCGAGAAGGGATTTGATCCAGTCACTCACTTCTCCTTTACAAATAAGATTTGAAGATGATGAAGTAAAAGCGTCCTCCAAAACTGCTGATATCACCGATTCATATGCAGGGTGCTCACGTTCTATTTGATCAAGCTTCTGCTCACCTAATGCTTTCATATCCTTACGAAGAATTGGCTCAGTTGAGCTAGCGTCAGATGGTAAACCTTTGCGAGCTTTTTTCCAAGGAAACTCGCAGTGGGTCATATTACTAAGTCGAAAGGCATGGTAGCCACCAAAATATTCCCAAGTTTCTTCTAGAAGCTTTATCTTATCATCAGGGATATTGGAGAGGAAGTCTTTTTTAGGGATAGGTAATTGCTCAGCTTCAAACTTACTGTAAAAGCTGTAAGCACGAGGACACACAGGACCGTATCGCCATGCTTGAATTTGTTCATCAAACAATGGCTGATCGTAAAGGGCTAGATGTAAACTTTGTGCATAGTACAGAAGCTTTTGAAGCTTCATGTTGGTCATTTCAGCTTCCATGCCATCATCGTAAGCTTTTACGATGAAGTAGCGAGCCGCATTGAGACAATCAAGCATAGTTAGACTCGCAAATCTAATGTAAATAACCTTTAATGGTAGCAATTTATATTAATTGCTTGTGTATATCATTATAACTAAAACTACGTCAATAGTACAATTATACTACTAAACTAGGCAAGCTGTTCGCGTAGCGTGGCCGTTCGCGTAGCGTGGCCAAAAGGCCAAAAGGCCATCGATAGCAATCCGATTTGAGTGGTAAAACACCAGAACAGGGAGATAGGGGGAAGAAGGGGAAGAATTTTTCCATTGGTTTTTGTTCACAAATTAATTACTATCGGGCTGGATCAGGTACAGGGAAATCTAGCTTGATGGGATTACTCTCAAATAACTATTGCGCTGAAAATACTCTTGGACTAAGATGCCTCAAGTAGTGGTATTGGTGAATATCGGAATCCAATCAAGGATAGTTGTGTGAGCTACCAATTAAGAAACAAACGTTTTAGTAACTGTGTTAACTTTGGTTAAGTTAACTCAAACCTGATCAGCAATAAACATGGTTCGTATTTTACATTTCTTAATATAATTTCATTTATTTATTGATTTCCGACTAATTACCAAGTACTAATTACTAAGTACTACTTAATAAGTACTAATTACCAAGTACTAATTACCAATTACCAATTACCGATGAGTCTTGGAGCAGGTACAAAAGCATCTAGACTTGAGTCAGCACTGAAAAACAAGTAGAACCTACTCAAGAGGAGGGTTTGCATTGACTGAAAACCAAATTTCCCTCCAGACAATCTCGCGTAGTGAACTGCGACAGCTGGTGCGTTCTCAACTGCAGATACTGCTGGAGCAAGGTAATCTTCAGGGTGCTAAGCAAGTGCTGGTACCAGTACAACCAGTAGACATTGCGGAAGCGATTGAAGGATTACCAGAAGCAATGCAAGTGATTGCCTTCCGCTTATTGTCTAAATCTGAGGCCATTGAGGTGTATGAAAATCTTGACTCCAGTGTCCAACAGTCTCTAGTTGAGAAGTTTAAACATCAGGAGGTACTGGATATAGTAGATAAGATGTCGCCAGATGATCGAGCGAAGTTGTTTGATGAGTTACCAGCTAAGGTAGTCCGACGCTTGCAGTCACAGTTAAGTCCCAAGGAGCGCCGAGCAACAGCCCTGTTGTTGGGGTATGAGGAGGGAACAGCAGGGCGAATCATGACCCCTGAATATATTTCCCTTAAGGAAAACTTGACGGTTAGCGAGACCTTGGATCAGATTCGTAGCTTAGCCAAAACCTCGGAAGTCGTATATTACCTATATATAACTGATAACTCTCGACATTTGACTGGGATTGTTTCCCTGCGGGATTTGGTGATTTCTTCCACCGAGACCACCATGGGTGAAATTATGACTCGTGATGTGGTTTATGTCCATACCTATGCAGACCAGGAAGAGGTAGCACGGATGATCCAACGCTATGATTTCCTGGCTGTACCAGTGGTTGACCGGGAGCAGCGTCTAGTGGGTATTGTGACTGTGGATGATGTGATTGATATCTTGGAGCAGGAAGCAACAGAAGATATGTACGCGGTCGGTGGTGGTGTCCAATCGGAGGGAGATAATTATTTTCAAACCAATTTATTCACAGTTGCCCGCCGACGGGTAGTTTGGTTATTTGTCTTGTTACTCACTAATACGGTTACCGGTACGATCATAAAGTCCCAAGAGTCTATTTTGCAGCAGGTTGTTACCCTAGCAGCTTTTATCCCTTTACTCACTGGCACTGGTGGTAATGTGGGCGCTCAGTCTTCTACGGTGGTGATTCGTGGCTTGAATACTGATGAAATTCGTGACTTAGGCCCCGGTCAAGTGATTTGGCGAGAGGCACTGGCGGGGTTATTACTAGGAGTAATTCTGGGTACGATGGCTACTGGATGGGCTTACTGGTTACAAGGAGATTTTTTAGTAGCCCTATCGGTGGGAGTGAGTCTAGTTGCGATCGCACTTTTAGCATCAATTGCCGGTTCAGCCCTACCGTTTCTGTTCCGTCACCTAGGCTTAGACCCAGCTCTGATGTCCGCACCATTCATTACAACAGTTGTTGATGTCTTGGGTGTGCTGATTTATTTCAATATTGCTAAATCAGTCTTAGGGCTTTAGCATGCATGCAAAAGGGAACAGGCAACAGGGAACAGGCAACAGGGAACAGGCAACAGGGAACAGGCAACAGGCAACAGGCAACAGGCAAAAGACAAAAGGCAACAGGCAACAGGCAACAAGCAACAGGCAACAAGCAACAAAAAAACATAATATGTACTTAAAATTGTAGCAAAGCGCTAAAATTAACTGTATAATTAAATTGATAACTATGGCTAATTCAATAAGTCGTAACCCTTGATTTATTAAGGTTTTGAGGACTATTCAAGATTCATAAAGTGGAAGAAATAAGTCGAATCTCTATCAAAACTAATGCATTTAATTGAACTGATGTTTGTGAAAATTCCACCCCCTTAAACCTTTTGCCTCTTGCCTCTTGCCTCTTGCCTCTTGCCTCTCGTAACCAAAACTTTTTCACCAATCCCTAATTAACAGTCCTGGTGCCAGTACTTATAAATGGCATAAGCGAGAGTAACGACACCGGTAACAATAGCCGATTCATTCACTGCAAACAGAGGATGGTGCAGTGGGTAATTTATTTTATTTTGGAATCCAACCCCGAGGCGGAACATGCTGCCAGGAGCATGTTGTAGATAAACTGAGAAATCTTCCGCACCCATAGAGGCTTCCGGTATGATTAAAACGCGATCGCTTCCCCAAGCTTCCTTAGCTGCTGCTTCTAACAACTGAGTTAAAGCTAGGTCATTTTGTACTGATGGTACTCCCCGCTGATAGTTGATGTGATAGCGAGCACCATAACCATTACAGACATTGGCCACAATCTTTTCAATCCAATTGGGTAGGTCAGCATAGGTTTGGGGATGAAGCGATCGCACTGTTCCTACTAGTTGCACTTGGTCAGCAATAATATTCGGAGCTCGCCCACCACTAATTTGTCCAATTGTCAAGACCATCGGGTGTAATGGGTTCTGGGTGCGACTAATAGCTTGTTGGAGGGTGGTAATCACCTGGGCAGCAATCCAAATCGCGTCAATAGCTTGGTGAGGGCGAGCTCCATGACCGGATTCTCCCATAATTACGATTTCTAAATCATCCGCTGCTGCTGTTAATGCCCCATAGCGGATACCAATAGACCCTGCTGGAATTGATGGGAAAACGTGAAGACCAAAGATAGCACTGACATCCTTCATTCCCCCATCTTTGACAATCCAGTTTGCACCTTGAGCAATTTCCTCAGCGGGTTGGAACAGAAAGCGAGTATTACCAGGAAACGTTTCTCCGAGTTGGGATAGAACCATAGCTGTGCCTAAGCCTACGGTGGTGTGGACATCATGACCACAGGCATGCATGACTCCCGGTTGATGTGAGGCAAAATCCAGACAAGTTTGTTCGGTGATGGGTAGAGCGTCCATATCAGTGCGCAGTGCGACTAATCGCTCATCGGTACCACCAATCAGTTCACCGATAAGGCCAGTTTTGCCAATCCCTTCTTGTACATGAACACCACAGGAGGATAGGACCCCAGCTACGTAAGCCGCTGTTTGGTGTTCTTGACCACTCAATTCTGGGTGAGAGTGGAGATGACGGCGGATTTCGATCAGACGCGGGGCAATTTCTTGGGCTAACTCTTTAATCTGGGAGAGCATGCTGCTAGATAAAATTTTTTGATACTTAACTCTTTATACTTCTTTTTTAATGTGTGATGAGACAACTATTTCGCTAACAGAATATTGTCTTAATAATCGATTTGTTAAGACACAATCGGTGCTGAAACGATACCTTGCTCCTCAAGCACTGCAGCAACTCTAAGAATCATTGCTTCATGGTAGGGTGCAGCAATAATTTGTACCCCTAAGGGCATTTGACCAGGACGGTGAATTGGTACTGATAAGACCGGTAAGCCAATGAAGGATAAGGGTTGAGTAAATAATCCTAAGTTTGGACGAACTAAAACTTCTTCTCCGGCAATGACCATTGTTTCTTGACCCAGTAGGGGAGCAACACAGGGTGTAGTGGGAGCGAGGATAATATCGACATCTTGGAAGACTTCCCGAACGCGATCGCGAAACCATTGTCGAAACCGTTGCGCTTGAATATACCAATTCCCTGGAATTAGGGCACCTGCTAAAAAGCGATCGCGTGTAGCTGGGTCAAAATCATCGGGACGTTTACGCAAATTGTCCAAATGCAGGTTTGACCCTTCATTAGCCGTAATAATATAAGCTGCTGCTCTGGCTCGCTTGGCTTCTGGGATAGTAACTGAAGCAGTTACATTCAAGCTACTAGCCACTTTAGCCACAGCATCCAAGACTTCTGGTTCTGCCCCTTGAGCAAAATACCCATCTGCAACTCCAATCCGTAACCCGTCAATCCCCTCGTTAAGCTGGGGGACACAGAGTTCTGGGAGACGATTGCTACAAACGGGATCAGTGGGATCTACTCCCTGAAGGATATCAAAGATAGTAGCAATATCCCGTACAGAACGAGCAAACGGACCGATATGATCCAAACTAGCTGAAAACAAGAAAACCCCTGCCCGAGACAATCGTCCGTAGGTAGGTTTGAAGCCAAAAGTACCACACAACGCAGCTGGTACCCGGATCGAACCATTGGTATCGGAACCGAGAGTGATCGGTACTAATCCCGCCGCCACTGCTGCTGCCGAGCCGCCAGAGGAACCACCAGCAATGCGAGTGAGATCATGGGGGTTATGAGTTGCACCGTAATGGCTATTTTCCGTTACAAAGCCATAGGCGTACTCATCCATATTTAATGCTCCAACTAGGATAGCACCCGCTTGTTTGAGTTTAGTTACAGCAGTAGCATCACGGGAAGCAGGAGGATTTTCAGCATTAATTTTTGACCCAGCTAATGTTATTAAGCCAGCGATATCATATAAGTTTTTAACCGCAAAAGGAACTCCTGCCAATGGACCGGGATTGTTCCCTTTAGCAATAGCATGATCAATATCTTCAGCATCCGATAAAGCTTGGTCAGTGGTAACCGTTGTGAAACAGTTAAGGGATTGGTTACGGACAGTTATTTTTTCGAGACAGTTAGTAATGACTGTTTTGGCGGTGACTTGACCTTCTCGAATCGCAGTGGTAATTCCAATGGCATCAGTTGGGTTCACGGTTAGCATCCTAATTTCAACTATTATGATGATTGAGTAACGCTGATCAACCAATAAACTAGATAATTTGATAGTCAAAAATTATCAGCATCCTAAGGTTCAAATACAGGAGCAGCTGCGATATCATCAGGTAAGCTAAATTCTGTGACTAGAGATGCGATCGCATAAATTTTAGCGAAGTTATTGATAACACCAGGACGGTGTTCGGGCTTAAGGTCTAAATCAAGGAGTTGCGCCATTGCTTCGACATAGGTAGCGGTTTCAAGTTTTTTGGGCATCATTACTAGTTAGTCTTTACTAATTTAGTAGTTAACATTAATTGTAATCTATAAATATAATAGAATTTAAAAAACTGTCGTTAGCACTACGCATTGAGGACATTTATAAAAGCAGCAAAAGCTATTATAATAAGCTATTGCCTATTGCTAGCATGCCTATTGCCTATTGCCTTGCGCGTAGCGCTATATTACTCAAAACTCAACCCTAAAAACTCGACAGTCTCTTCCAAACTATTTTCAAAAAAACAAAGTAAAGTTAAGTTTTTCGTTACCTTAAGGATATAAAGACACCCGATAGGGCTATGAGTCAAACGAAAGCCGAACCGATTATTCGATGGGAAAAACTCCCCGACGAATTTCAATTACCCGATGACCCAGTGGAAAATCTCTATCATCCCTTATTAGCGGCTATCCTGCGAGAGATTCTGGAATTAGCCGGATTTGTCACTAACTCAATGCTGATTGCTTCCAACTTTGGACTCTGTGCCAATGTGGACGGTAAAACAGTAGTCAAAGCACCAGACTGGTTTTATGTACCTTCCGTGTTTCCAGTCTTACCAGGGGTGATTCGCCGGAGCTATACCCCTCACACCGAAGGAGAGGTACCAGCAGTGGTTATGGAATTCTTATCCGAGAAGGAGCAAGGAGAATATTCCCTGAACCCCCGTTACCCCTATGGCAAATGGTACTTTTACGAGCAAATCCTACAAGTACCAATTTATGTGATTTTTGACCCAGCGTCGGGAAGTGTCGAAATGCGATCGCTTAATTCAGGAAGCTATACCCTGCAACAACCTGATGCTAATGGACGCTACTGGATTGAATCCATGGGTTTGTTTCTAGGAGTATGGTACGGCAAAAAATCAGAAATTACCAACTATTGGTTACGGTGGTGGGATAGCTCTGGAAATTTATTACCTTGGGGAGAGGAGAAAGTTCAACAAAGTCTACAGCAAGGCTTACAGCAAGGCTTACAGCAAGGAAAACTGGAGCTAATTATGCGTCAGTTGACACGCCAGGTTGGAACAATTGAGCCTACTCTAGAATCACTCATCAACAACTTATCTGTTGCTGATTTAGATCAATTGAGTGAAGCATTGTTCGATTTTTCCGATGGCTCGGATTTATCCAGTTGGTTAGAGGGACTGAAAGGCTAATCAGATGTAAGCATATGCGCTACGCGCACGCTACGCGAACAGCCGTCAGCGGTCAGCTGTCAGCCCTTGGCTTAAAACAAGATATTCGGCTTAGGAGTTCAACGGACTCAAAGCCAAATACAATGAATTCCTTGGCCGAAAGGCCAAGGAACTGAGATTAAACCAATGCTTACCTCTTTAATTCAAAAGCTGATAGCTGATAGCTGATAGCTGATAGCTGATAGCTGATAGCTGATAGCTGATAGCTGATAGCTGATAGCTGATAGCTGATAGCTGATAGCTGATAGCTAATAGCTGATAGCTGATAGCTTATAATCAGCAATGCCTAAGAATCGGCTCAACTAAATAATCATAAATCAGTTGATATTGAGCGTCTGGTTCTTGCTGCCATTTCATCACTAAACCTGACTTGACCAATAGCTCTAGGATAAAATCTAAGTTGTCAGTGGATAACTGTAACTCTGCTCCTAAATCGTCTTTTGTTCGGAATGGTCGAGTGCCATCCTTATCCGTTAACAAACCCAAAATTTTCCAAGCCGCGTTTTGGTTTTCTGAACCACAATCAGAAACAACCCCTTCTAAATAGCGCTCCACTAGCTTTTCTTTTGATCCGTTTTGTCGATAAGCCGCTAAAGTATTGATTTGCTCAGTTTGCAGTTGCACTCCCACTATCTGTAATTCAATCGGGCTTACTTCTCCCACTGGTTCATTCTTAGCTAGGTCGTTTACCAACTCATCGACTAATGCATCCTCTAGGTAAAATTTAGCTCTAGTGGTTAGATTAGAAATAATCGATTTTGCCTCGTCTGGAGAAAAATTACCGACATAATAAAGGATACCTTTATTAAGAATATCATTATTAATGGCATCCAAATCTACCTGACGAGCGCACTTTAATAATAGGTGTAGATAATCCTCCCGTAAACACAGGATAACTTTGAGATAAGGAATATTAAGACAGTCACGGAAAAACTCAAAGAAGCGTTTTTGTTCAGCTGGCTCTCGGCAAGCAAAGAAAAACTCTTCAAATTGGTCAAAAATCAGGATGTTTATCTGGTTTTGCCGTTGATTTTTTTGCAACTGGTCTAGAAGAGTAGCCGGTTCTTCGCGTAGCGTGGCCTTTTGGCCAAGGTTGTTTTTATAACCTTCAACCTTTAAACCTTCAACCGTTAAACTTTCACCTTTCGACTCTAAGATACGTTTACCCAACTCTTTTTCCCAGTCAGTGTAAACCTTCAACCTAATCGGGACTATATCACGGTTACCAATGGGTTGCTGTTTCAGGGCGGGGATTAGCCCAGCTTCTAGTAAGGAACTCTTGCCCACTCCAGCTTGACCATAAATTACAGTTAGTTTGTGCTGGGTACTGGCAATGCGTTGGACTAGCTCTTGTACTTTGTGTTGCCAATGGGAAGCAGTCATGGCCTGAGATACGGTAGGGCTACCTTTACTCTTGGTCTGTGGTAACTGATTTTGTGGTAACTGATTCTGTGGTAACTGATTCTGTTGGGAGGATTTGAGTTTACCCGCACCGATAAAAGCAAGTAAACCATGCTCTTGTGCGATCGCAAGCCGTTCTTGTTTTACTGTAAATGCTGCTTGATATCGTTTTTGTTGCCAGTAGAGGGTTCCTAGAGTTTCCAGGATTTCCAGGTAGAGTTTCGGCTCATCACTAATCCCTAACTCCCTAGCCCGTTCCAGATGGCGAATCGCTGTGGAATGCTGACCCAAGTGCTGTTGGGCTTGAGCCAGAAGTAACAGATAGCGACCAACGGGAGATTTCTGTGTGATCTGTTCTGCATCTTGATCTATCTTAACTATTCCATTGAGGCAAGATAAAGCAGAATTTTCCTGATAGTCAAGGTACTGTTGCTGTTTTTGGGGTTGGATACTTGCCGGATGATAGGACAATTTTTTACTTCCCCCTCTTCCCTGTGTTCCATAGGCCAACAAATCTTCCCTATCCTGTGCAGCACCCTGTTCTTCTGTGACTTTTGTTATAATTACATTGGCATATAGTGCGTTTGTGTAAGCCTCCTGCCAGCAGGATTTTTGTAGCGCCACTGTTCCTAGAAATCCATAATCCTGAGCTAGTTGCACAGGAGCAGAGTAACTTCTGTGTAGCGCTAGAGACTTTTTAGCTAGACTTTCCAAATCCTCCCAGGCTTCCAGAGATTGCAGTATCTCACCGAGTTTATTAATAAACTTAGCCACTAAATCCGGTCGTTGCTCTTGTTCGAACACCACCAGACACTGCTCTAAATACTCTTTAGCCTTGTACCAATTTTCTTGATAGCTAGGGTCTCCTGGTCTATACTGCTTAGCCTGATCGCAATAGCATAATCCTAGGTGAAACAGGAGAACTGCTTCTCGCTCCCGACGTGAAGGGGTAATGGGCTTAGAGGTTATGAAGGTAGGCAGACCAAGTCCGGGGAGAATCTCACCATTGTTTTCTGGCTTGCTCTGCTGCTTACCTGGTTTCTGTTGCCAGAATTCTAAACTTTTCTGATAGTGGGTAATAGCAACATCAATCTTGCCCAATCCATACGCCTCTCGACCCCAGACAAAGTTAAGACTGCCTAGTAACTCTGGTGGCAACTCGTGGTTCCCACTTTCCAAATCCCGTAAGGCAAACTTAATTTCCTGACTATAACCAGCACCTAAGATAGCATCATTGGGGGAAATTTCACTGGCACCTAATTCTAATACTGTGCTAAATAAAGACTTGGCTTTTTGTTGTAGGTTACTAATTAGGCTTGAGGTTGGGATTTCAAACATAACCGTTGTTGCCCAACTGTGGAAATCTGGTGTGATGCGAATCAGCTTACACAGCACCTCATCGTTAATCCACAACACTAATGGAAACTGGAAATTTTTGCGAAACTCTTCTCTAACTTGGTTTGTGGCGATTAACAGCTCATCAAGGTCAGTGACTGACTCTAAACCAAACACCATCAAAGCGGCTGGCTGTTCCTCTCCGATTTCCTGTCGGAGGGTGGTGTAGAGTGTACAAGCAGATGGCTCTAGGAATACTTCCCGGATTGGCACAGAGGAAATTTTGTGTAGTCTGCGCACCACTCGCTTACGCCACTTGGCATAATTACAGTGTGCGAACATCAGTAAAAACTGTCCCTCACTAGCAGCTATTGCCCAGGCTAGTTCTTCTACAGTATCCCGGTGGTGATTAGCTACAGGGTCGAGTAGGGGTGATTTAATCATGATTTTAAGGATATTGCTTATGCCAGCAAGTGCTTATGCCAGCAAGTGAGGTAATTATGTTATCAGGAAATTAAATTCTATCCTGGTAGCAAAATGGCAATTTTTTGTGATTTTTTTGTGATTAGTCATGATAGGATTAAGTGTTAAGTAGTAACACTTAAATACTTAACACTACCTAGCACTATCTAACCGTACTACTTAACACTTATTAAAATTGCCATAGTTTTTTGCAATCCCATTCCAGACTGCTTCTGACAGAATCAGGACTCAGCAGGGAAGCACTAACGACACCAACGACGCTCCCTCTTATTGACCTTAGTATTGTGCTTTAGATAATCCTGCAGCCAATCGCAAGCAAGGGAGTGTAGTTGATCAGGATGTCTGATAGTCTCTAAATTCCATATAATTACTCTAGCAGATGAATCTGAAGAAGCAATAGTCTGGCCATCGGGACTAAAACTGAGGCTAACTACAGCACCATCATGGCCAGAAAAGGTTTGAGGTTGTTTACCTTTGGTGTTCCAAAGCTTGACAGTTTTGTCAGCACTAGCGGTAGCAATGGTTTCACCATCGGGGCTAAACACCACACTCCAGACGGTATTGTCATGACCTTTAAGAGTTTTTAGTTCATTACCATCACTAACATTCCAGAGTTTAACCATCTTATCCCTGGTAGCAGAGGCCAGGGTTTTACCATCGGGGCTGAAACCGACACTCAGAACCCAATCCTTATGACCATCGAGGGTTTGCAGCTCCTTGCCATCACTAACATTCCAAAGTTTGGCAGTCTTGTCTGCACTAGCCGTAGCAATCGTCTCACCATCAGGACTGAACCTGACGCTGTTGATCCAATTTTCATGACCAGTCAGAGTTCTAATCTCAATACCATTCTGATTCCAGAGTTTAACCGTGTTGTCCCGACTAGCCGTAGCGATAATTTTGCCATCGGGACTGAAAGCGATACTCCTGACCACATCCTTATGGTCAGATAGGGTGTGCAGTAACTTACCATTCTTATTCCAGAGTTTGGCAGTATTGTCTGCACTAGCGCTAGCAATAGTCTCACCATCAGGGCTGAAACTAACACCCCAAACCCAATCGGTATGACCAGTCAGAGTTCGCTGCAATTGACCATTTAAGCTCCAGAGTTGGATCGTGTTGTTCTTGCTAGCGGTAGCAATAGTCTGACCGTCGGGGCTATAACTGACGCTGTAAACGGTATTCTCATCCCCTGTGGGAATAGGGAGTTCATTACCGTATCGACTCCAAAGTTTAACCGTTTTGTCAGCACTAGCACTAGCCAAGGTCTGGCTGTCGGGGCTGAAATTAACGCTCCATACCGTACTTTCATGACCGGTAAGGGTTTCGAGTAGCTTGCCATTTCGATTCCAAAGTTTAACCGTGTTGTCAGCACTAGCGCTAGCAAGGGTCTGACCGTCCGGACTGAAACTGATGCTAGTTACAGTACTTTGATGAATTTCATGGTCATCCGTTCCCAATGTCTGATACCGAGTACCGTCAAGTTTCCAGAGTTTGACAGTTTTATCCTTACTACCAGTAGCAATCAGTTTTCCGTCGGGACTGAAACTGACGCTAAAAACCGCATCGTCATGGCCTTCTATGGTTAGAGGCTTTTTGTTGTACAAGCCATTCCGGTTTCTACGCCAGAGTTTAACCGTGTTGTCAAAACTCCCGGTTGCCAGCACCTTGCTATCGGGGCTGAAACTAATACTGAGCACTGCTTGATCATGGGCTTTGAAGATTTGGGGTTTTTTGCCTTCCAGACTCCAGATGATAACTCTTCCATCCTCGCTAGAAGCAGCAAGGCTTTTGCGATCAGGGCTAAAACGCACGCTCCAAACTAAATCAGTATGCCCTGTCAGGGTTTGAATATACTTACCATTCCGTTGCCAAACTTTAACGGTTTGATCTTTACTAGCCGTGGCAATCAACTTGCCATCAGGACTGAAGGTAACACTTCTGATTTCATCCTGATGTCCATGCTTTCCTGCTAACGTGTAGAGTTCTTTGCCTTCCTTGGACCAGATTTTGACAGTTTCGTCGGAACTAGCCGTAGCAATTAGCTCACCGTCGGGACTGAAACTAACAGTGTTGACTGTATCAGTATGACCTTCTAAGTGGTTGCGCTCTCTAACCCTATAAAAGGCTTGCTGTAGAGAACTCATCGCTATATCCTTAGTGTCAGAGCTTACCCGAACTGACCACTTGAGTTTTTTTCCTGCCTGTAAGGCATCTTTTAGTGGATCGAGGGCATGACTATTGGAACGATAAAGGGCTTCTGAGGATTTAATCAGAGCTGTGATTTCGTTGTTTCTGGCTTGAGCCCAAAATATAGCAGCAAAAACGGTTGAGATCGCTAACATAAAAACTACAGCAATGGAGCCGTTCAGTGCTATCTTCGACTTCTGTAACCGGGCTTGAGAGAGCCGATGTTGCTCTTGGACTTCCTTAAGTTTTGCGAGTAATTCGCTATCTTGCTGCTGGCGAATCACAGAAACTAGATAATCATGAACCAGTTGATAGCGGTTAACCGGACTTTCTCGTAAGAGCACCACTAATCCTGATTCGACTAGGATATTTAATACTAAATCTAACTGGTCTATTTTTTCTATTGCTAAATCTACTGCCAAGGCGTTTAAATCTTTTTCCAAATCCTGGCGGGTTTTAGGGGGGCGGGTGTTATTTTCTTCAGTCAGTAAATACAAGATAAGTTCAGCAGCTTTTTCATTCTCGGAACCACAATCTGCGATCACTTCTTGCAGATAACGCTGCACCAATTTTTCTTTAGGACCTTTTCTCCGATAATGAGCTAGGGTAGTAATTCCTTCAGTTTGTAGTTGAGCTCCTACGATTTGTAATTCAATGGGACGAACTTCGCCTTCACTGCTGCCTAGTTCCTGAACTAAGGTGTTTACTAAAGCTTCTTCTAAATAAAATTGAGAGCGCTCGGTTAGGCTGCGAATAATAGATTTAGAATCGTCTAAGGAGAAATTTCCTAAATAATAAAGAATATCTTTGTCGAGAATGTTATTGTTGATTGGATAAAAGTTTTGATGACGAATTCCCTGCAACAAAAAGTACAAATCATTTTCCCGTAATGACAAGATTACCTTGACGAAAGGAATCTGAAGACACTCCCGGAAAAAATCAAAAAAGCGTTTTCTTTCCGTAGGATTGTCCCAAATAAAGAAAAACTCTTCAAACTGGTCAAAAATCAGCACCGTTAGCAAATTGCGGTGTTCATTTTGTCGCAATTTCTCTAAAAGGGTGGCTGGTTGCAGGTTAGTTTGGGTTGAATGTTGCAGGTTAGTTTGGGTTGAATGTTGCAGGTTAGTTTGGGTTGAATGTTGCAGGTTAGTTTGGGTTGAATGTTGCAGGTTAGAAGACGGCTGTGAACCTTGACCGTTCAATGGGTCAACTTTCAACGGAGAAGACCCTTGACCGTTCAACCGGTCAACCTTCAACCCAGAAAACCCTTCACCGTTCAACTGGTCAACTTTCAACGGAGAAGATGCTAAGGATTTCCAGACTTCCCTGACCCAATCGGTATAAACCCTTACCAAAATTGGTACGACATCGCGGGTTCCAATTACCTTAGTTTTGAGAGTGGGGACTAATCCAGCTTCTAGCAGGGAACTCTTACCTACCCCTGACTGACCGTAAATCACTGTCAGTTTGTGCTGGGTGCTGCCAATACGTTCCACTAAGCGCTCTACATCGTTCTGACGTACAGAAGCAGTGATTTCCTCAGCAGCAGTTTCCTGCTCTAGGAGTAAGGTAGAACTTTGGCGTAGATGAGGTTTAAGCCGACCAGGTCCGATAAAGGCACGGAAACCATATTGCTGCTCAACAGAGAATCGTTCTTGTTTGACCCGAAAGGCTTCTAGATACTGCTTTTGCCGGAAATAAAGCGTCCGCAATTTTTCCAAAATGCGAATATAAAGTTGTGGGGCATCCATTGGACCGGTTTCCTTAGCCCTTTCCAGGATAGTGATCGCCTCCTCCGACTGACCCAAATGCCCCTTCGCTTTAGCCAGAAGCAGTAGATAGGACATTTGATACTGTCCGGAGGTATTAGTTAACCGTGTTAGGAGTTCTAACGCTTTCCTAGCTGCTTGCTGAGCGCCCATCCAACGGCAGTCTTGAAGGGCGACTGCAGCGATAAATCCATAATCTTGAGACAGTTGCAGTGAATTGCCATAGGTTCTATGCAGTACCAGGGAGCGTTGCGCCAGACCTTGTAAGTCTTTCCAAGCTTCCAGTCGTTGTAGGGTTTCGCCAAGTTTAGTAATAAACTTGGCGATTAAATCTGGGCGTTTTGCTTGTTCAAATGTATCGATACACTTTTGAAAATACCCTCTGGCTGTGATCCAGTGGTGACGAGTTTGGGAGCGATTGAGTTCAGCCAGGTTCAGATAACACAAACCGATATGAAACAGCAGTAGAGCTTGACGTTCTAGTGGTGAAGGGGTGAGGGGTTGAGGGGTTGAAGGGGTTGAGGACTGCTTCGGCAACCTCCGGAGGGAAGTAGGTATTTGGGTAGTTCGACCCAGTCTGGAGGTAAAACTAGTCTGCTGTTGTGTTTTCTGCTGTTGTGTTTCGCAGCTCCTAGATTGCTGCTGCCAAAAGGCTAAACTTTGCTGATAATACTCTAACGCCTGTTCGATCGGACCATTAATATAAGCTTCTCGACCAAGGACAAATGGCAAACTAGCTTCTTGGGTTATGTCTAAGACATCTCCACGAGTTTGCAAATCCCTCAAAGCTGAGTCCAATTCTCGGCAATAGCTGGAACCGAAAATAGCGGTATTGGGTAGGAACTGATCCCCACCGGCATCCAAAATACGAGTAAATAAATAACTCTCTCGCTCTGCTAGAGCTTCAATCAATTGACTAGAGGAGAGGACAAAATCTGTGGTTGTTGCCCAACTCTCTAAATCTGGCACAAACCGAATCAGCGTTTGCAATACCTCGTCATTTACCCATAACACTAGAGGGAAGGGGCAATGCTTGCGAAACTCCTCCCGCACTTGGTTGGTAGTGATTAGTACTTGCGACCGGTTGCTCAGGGACTCTAAACCAAAGACCATCACCGCAGCTGGCTGTTGATCCCCTAGCTGCTCCAAGATAGTGGTATAGAGACTTTTAACCTTAACCGACTGGTTCAGGTATATTTCCTGGAACTCAACAGCACAGACTTGCCGCAACTTCCGCACAATGTAATCCTGTAAAGCTTCATAGTTGCGGCGGGCTAAAATCAGGGAAAACTCCCCTTGGGACGTCTCAATCGCCCAGGCGAGTTCCTGCATTGAATTAAAGTTGTAGGCATCCGCATCTTCTACGCGGTATAAGCTAGGCATGATTTGAATCCTTCCGCTTCTGCCAAAATGGGATTAACGTCAAACCAAGACCCATCTTGGTCTCGGTACTCATAGACGAACATGCTGCGGATCAAGACTTGGTAACCTTCATCTCCAACTACCTTCTTGTGTTTAGCAACATGACACAATAGTTCCCACTCATCGTCTGAGATGGGTAGGGTTAGTTCATTGCGCCGGTCTCGAATTACAGTTTCTAACATGCCTTGAGACAGAGGTAATCGTCTTTCTTTCTTGATCCAGGTACTGAGGAACCGAAGCAAATTTCGCACATGACCCCCGCTAGCGTAACACAGGCGGTCTAAAGTGTCAGGGGAGTCGAACACCTCTTTTACTCTAGCAAGACGCTCTAAAGGCTCTAAATCAGGGAAGGCTCTAGCGAGTACCATTTGTCGCAGCAGTGCCATGCCCTGTTCATGGGGAGTACCATCTCGTAACCTTACCGGTACCATTGGTAACACTTTGGGATCTACTACAAAGCGCTGAGTCAAGGCACTATAGTCATTAGAAAATCGTAGGGCTAGGGGCATGGTGTAGACCACATGACAGTGTAACCCCTTTAACTGGGCTCCGCGATCGACAAATAGATATTCCGGCTGATCACGTCCCCAAGGCTTCTGGGAAGCGTCCACCCGATCGAGGTTATCTACAATCACCACTAGCCCTTGTTTCCCGAGTTGTTGGAGGTTTGCGATCGCAGGTTCGAGCAACTCTTGGTTAATCACTTCTAACAACCGATTGGTTTGAGGTTCGAGATATTGCCGTAACCGACTGCGCAGATCCGGGCTATCCTTAGCCTTAGCGGTAATCTCACCAATCCCAACTGCTAGGGAAACCGCCCCCTCCGTGTCTACTCCAACCTCACCAATCCCAGGAACTCCTACCCGACCGCTTAATTCAATTTCAGTGAGCAATAGTTTAGCCGCACCTGCCAGTAATTTTTTAAAGCCTTTCGGTTCACCTAGCTTAATTTTGTCTAAGCTTTCACTGACGCGACGGGCAATAGCGAGTAAAATGTCCCCAACATCTACATCTCCCATTTCCAAGTCTTGAGAAGACTCAAAATAGACCACGTGAAAGTCAGCTTCTTCCAATTCGGATTTCAACCGCAGTAATTCCGTAGATTTACCACAACCAATATGTCCAGTAAATAGCTCACAGGTCGGCTCATCCATGGAGAAGAAGGTGATATTGTCCTTCAACTCTTCGATGATCTTGCCCCCTCGCACTGAGGAAAAATCGATATAATACTTACGGTCTTCAGGCTGTTCTACCGTTAAGGTTTTGCTGGGATTACAGGCTTTATATAATTTTTGTATGTTTACTGTCATAGGTTTCCTTTCTCATTAGTCATTACTCATATTATCTGGCACCAAGTTAAAATTTACCTTTTAAGGTAGGGAATCGGGAATCGGGAATCGGGAATCGGGAATCGGGAACAGGTAAAAGTGATCAGATTTGATTATTTTATAACTGATTCGATCTGCAATACTATTAGTCATTAGTTAGTTTTGCTTAGTTGTTTTTTATTATGTTGTGACTAATTATGGCATTAGTATTTGCTGGTCATTACCGATTCTACTTTATCACTAACTATTATCACTCACTATAGGGATCTAGGTATCTGTGCAGGAATTGTGATAATTAGTTTAGGCCATCTTCCTTACTCCCTACTCCCTACTCCCTACTCCCTACTCCCTGCTCCCTACTCCCTGCTCCGCTGTTCCCTTTGCTATAACAATTTCAAACTGTAACTGATGGCTATCTATAAAATCATGGGTAAAATGATCGACGACATTGGTATCAGCAAGTTCCAAATTGTAGAAATCTATAAATTCTTGGTCAAAATAGGGACCAGCATGCCAAGTTCCTACTTCTAATTTAATAAAGCAGTTACCTGGAATCCGAAAAGCGGCGATATCCTCTAAAACTGGTTGGTCATCCTGAGTGGGAGGAGCTACAGCCATGAACCACTCTTTGCCTTCTAGAGAACCGAGACACTGAGTACATTGGACGTGGCGTGTAATTTTATCAAACTTACGACCTTTGTGGTGTAGCCGCATGATATAAAACCGGGATATCCCATTTTCGAGGTTTAACTGAGCATCATCTTGATCATAGGGTTTGCCATCTTCACTGGCAAAGATGACTTGACCGTAGGGCTGAAAGTTCTCTGATGTCACCCATTCCGCGTGTAGTTTTTGAATCGTCTTGACTTTACTCATCCTTAGGCTCCAGCGTCAGTAGTTAAAAATTAACAGCTTATTGATTTTAGCTTGTGCAAGTGCCTTGCTGTTCATCTTGCAACTAGTCTTTACACTTTTTATATGATATCCTTTATAGGGAATTTTTCAAAAATTCTTAAATCAATCATCAGTTTAATCTTTATGGTTAGGTTCGGCGTACATTCTTTATATTATAGTCGATTAATCTATCTCTATTAATCTCTAACTAGAAAAATAGGATTGGATATAATATTTAATCAAGCCACTAATCTGACTTACTAAAAAAGATTAAAATACCTTTATTATACCATTAAAAATGCCCTAATTATTAAGGTTAATTGATGACTTTTACTTGCTCAAACCAAGACAATGTGCTCTATCGCTTCTGGAAATTGGCGATCATCAATATTCTGTCTAATCTGACCGTACCCCTTGCGGGTTTAATCAGCGTGGCTTTCTTGGGTCATTTAGATCAAATCCGCCACTTAGCTGGAGTCGTAATCGCTACTATCCTGTTTAACTTCATCTACAAAAGTTTGGGGTTTTTACGGATGGGAACTACTGGAGTAACCGCTCAAGCCGTCGGAGGAAATGACCGAGATGCGATGTTGCTGGTGGGACTTCGTAATGGCTTAATTGCTCTGATTTTAGGTGTACTTATCTTAAGTTTACAGTATCCTCTCAGAGAGCTGGGATTTGCGCTGTTAAGTGCTACACCAGATGTCAAATTTTCTGGTATTGCCTATTTTAATGCTCGAATTTGGGGAGCTCCTGCAACATTACTCAATTTCGTAATCATTGGTTGGTTTCTCGGTAGAGAAATGAGTGGTAAGGTGTTGCTGCTGTCTATTATCGGTAACACCGCTAATATAGTTTGCGATTACTTCACTATTATTCGGTGGGGTTGGGAAAGCACTGGCGCTGGATTATCGGTAGCAGTTAGTCAATACGTGATGGTTTTAGTGGGACTAGTTTTAGTGACGCGAGAAATCCAGTGGCAAGAGCTAATATCAGTAGCGAGGCGAATTTGGAACTTGTCGGAAATAATAGCTACTTTTACCCTAAATAGTAATCTTTTTATTAGAACCTTAGCGATTATTTTTACCTTGTCTATTTTTACCAATATGAGCTCAGCTTTGGGTACCACAATCTTGGCGGAAAATGCTTTAATATTAGAGGTGTTAAGCATGGCTGCTTATTTGATTGATGGATTAGCATTTGCTACGGAAACTCTGACGGGTAATTTACAAGGTCAGGGAGCAAAAGAGCAGTTAGTACCTTTGTTGAGAATGGCTGGAGGAAGCTGTTTGCTATTAGGACTTAACCTTGCTTTCCTGTTTATGCTGTTTCCCCAGACACTCTTTGGCCTGTTAACAAACCACGCTGAGGTGATCGAATCGATTACTCTCTATATTCCTTGGTTACTGGTAGTGTTAGCATTTGGTTCCATTGCATATATGCTGGATGGTTATTTTCTGGGCTTAGCCGCAGGACAGACCTTACGTAATTCTACTGTAATCGCCTTGGTGGTGGGATTTGCGCCTATGGCTGTGGCGTCTTGGCAGTTTCAAAGTGTTCATCTTCTTTGGTTAGCTTTATCCTTGTTTATGGCAGGAAGAGCGATATTACTGGGCGTAAAGTTACCAAGCACGTTGAATTGAAATATAGGGTTTGTATTTGAGATGTAAACCTATAGCAATTATCATAGCTATGAGGTAAAATTTTCTGGATTTTAGGGAACAGGGAACAGGGAACAGGGAACAGGGAAGAGAAAAGAGGGAAGAGAAAAGAGGGAACACGTAAAAAATCCTGTGTATCTCATTAGGCTAAAAACCGCTATATAGGGTTTGTATTTTAGATGTAACGTAAGCATTCAGCTATCAGCCAATGGCTGAATGCTTAGGATGTAAACATAAATGAGATACACAGAATTTTTTCCCTACTCCCTACTCCCTACTCCCTACTCCCTACTCCCTACTCCCTACTCCCTACTCCCTACTCCCTACTCCCTACTCCCTAAAACCTGTGATCGAATAAGCAAACCGATGACAATACTTTAAAGAAGTATGAAGTATCAAGGATTAATTGTAAAGGATGAAGTATGAAGGATGAAGTATGAAGCATTAACTATCAAGATAGAGGGAATTGTAGATGGCTCGTCAACGTTGGGCTTCAAGAACAGTATTTCTCCTCGCAGCAGTAGGTTCTGCAGTTGGCTTAGGGAATGTGTGGCGGTTTCCCTACCTAGCTGGGAAATACGGTGGGGGAGCATTTCTAGTGCCTTACCTGATCGCTTTAGTCCTTATTGGGGTTCCACTGTTGATGCTGGAATTTGCGGTAGGACAAAAAATGCAACGGGGAGCCATAGGCTCATTTAGGAAATTACACCCCAATTTCGGCAGTCTCGGTCTGTTTGCCCTGATGTCAGCCTTTATCATTGTCTCCTATTATGCAGTTGTCATGGGCTGGAGCTTGATTTACTTTCTGGCATCCTTTGGGGTCAAGTGGTCGAGGGATGCTAAAAGCTACTTCTTTGATAGTGTTCTGCAAATCAGCGATGGGGTCAACGTATTAGGTGGTATCAACTGGCCAATCTTATGGTCTCTAGTTGTAGTCTGGGTCTTGATTTATTTCTGTGTTTGGAAAGGCACGACCAGTGTGGGAAAAGTCGTTGTCTACAGCGTGCCACTTCCAATTATTTTACTGGGGGTATTGCTATTACGAGCAGTAACGTTACCAGGTTTCCTCAATGGCTGGAAACTGTATCTTACTCCGGTTTGGAGTGCATTAGTTGACCCCGAAGTTTGGACAGCTGCATTCTCACAGATTTTCTTTACCTTATCTCTGGGATTTGGAATTATGGTGACTTATGCTAGCTACAAAAACTCACAGGATGACATTGCTAAAGATACCTGGTTAACTGCCTTGATCAACAGTGGTATCAGCTTATTTGCAGGCTTTGTGGTGTTCGGAATCTTGGGATATATGGCAGGAGTTACCAACACCCCCTTGGCAGAGCTGGCTGCTTCTGGTCCCGGTCTAGCGTTTGTGGTTTTCCCGGAAGCTTTAAGCTTAATGCCCTTACCTTGGCTGTTCAGTCTGCTGTTTTTTGTGATGCTGCTTTCCCTAGGCATCGACAGCGCCTTTTCCCTAGTAGAAGCTTTGAATGCGACTATCCTCGACAAACAACAACAGGGAAATGTTGCTAAGGTTTCAATTGGGGTTTGTCTAGGGGGATTTATTGCTGGAATTATTTACACTACCAGAGCTGGATTATACATTTTAGATATTGTAGATCATTTTGTTACTAACTATAACTTGATGTTGGTAGCTATTTTTCAATCTATCCTAGTGGGATGGTTGTATGGTGCTGAAAAGCTACGACGATACATCAACAAAGTTAGTGATTGGAAGGTTGGGAAATGGTGGAATTTTTCTATAAAATACCTGATTCCTATGGCTTTAGTCGCTTTGCTAGCAACCCAGTTTTCTAAAGATATTAGGACTCCCTATGAAGGATACCCAGCCTGGGCTTTAGGAATTGGCTGGGCAATGGTGTTTTTGCCATTACTTATTTTCCTGTCTTTGCTGGTCACAGACAAGACATTGATCAATGGGAGAACCGATTAATTTTAAGGATTAGTTTGTAAGTCGTTGGCCGTAGGCCACGCTACGCGAACAGCGGTCAGCGGTCAGCTGTCAGCTTAAAATAAACCTCAATATTGATAGATTAATGAGAATGCCATCAATTTGACCATCAATTTGACCATCAATTTGACCATCAACGGGTACTCACCAGCACAAACCCCCGTGTCTTTTTAGACTCTGAATCCTTAGTCGCCATGGCTTGCCACAATTCTTCAGCCTTGACCCAGACCGGAGGATACTTGTAACGAGAGACATCTAGGATCAGAAAACGGTCTGCTTCTTTGTTGTAGGCAGCTATAGGAGAAATATGTCCCCCAGTTTTCTGAGCAATGGCTTTGCGTAAGTAATTGACTAAGACAAAATTTTCCGCTTCTTGCAAATTCTTTACCACTATGTTGCGAAACTGATCCAGGGTCAAATCACCACCATGGTAAACCTCTGCTCTAACTGGATAAGTTTCCAATAATCCTGCTAATTGTTCCAAAGTCATGCCCCGACGAGCAATCACCTCAGCCATCCGCACTTCCTCAGTTTTGGCATTCAAAACATTCTTCTGGGTGAAGCGGTTAGTCCTAAATTCCGGTGCCTCTGGAGCTTGAATTGATAAAGCATTTAGCACCATGACCATACTAGCTACTCCACAGTAAGCCAGGTTTTCCTGAGTGACAAACTGAATACTTAGGGGCAAATAGTCTTCTCGGACTTGGCTTGCCATCAGTAACCTTTCTCCGTGATCGGAATCGAGGTTAATCAGATTTTCGGTCAGTGGAATTGTCTGGGCTAAGCATCCTCCATTGATAAGGAAAAACCCAATTAAAGTAGCTTGTAGGGGTATACGGAATACTTTTAGGAGACTTTTTTGAGCAGATTTTTTACCATAGTTGTAGTTAATCATATATACCAGTTCTCAATTGGATGAGGGACTTTAGTCTGGTGGTTTTAGGGAGTAAGGAGTAGGGAGCGGTGCGCGCCCGTTCGCGCCCCGCGTCGGCAAAGCCCTCAAGGTTCGACCCAAGGGCGATTTACTCACCCTAGGAGGCGCGCACCTTGAGCGAATTTAATTACGGGTCAAGGGCACGCCCTGGGAGTAGGGATGGATCGCTTTTGTAAAAATACGACCATTGAAGGCTATTATCATTTCAGGATAATTACCATTAATATAATAAAAATTTCCCCCATCTCCCTATCTCCCTACCCGTGAAATTTTAGTCGGACGCAAGAAACAGCCCTGCTATCCTTATCCCCTCATGCCCTGATTAAGCCCAAATGCGTCCCCGACGGAAAGGGGGGTCATTGTCTGGCTTCTGGTCTTTAAACATAACCTTCCACCGGGCATAATCTTCTAGACCAGTAGCAAGTAACACTGATTTCTTTTCTTCCTGTTCATTAAGCTCTGGTTGAACAGATGGAGAAGCAACCTCTGGTTGAACAGATGGAGAAGCAGCAGCAGGAGCAGCTTTGGCTTTTGGCTTCGCCTGGGTTTTTCTGCGACGACCGCGTCTGGGAGTTTTAGTTTCTTCTTCTGGCATAATTGTTTTTTACTGTTTGTTAGTGTTTGTTACGGTTTACGACATCTTATGTAACTGTTACCCATCTCTTAGTTTGACCTAGGGGCACCACCACATCAATACCATCCGCCCCAGCCGGAGGTTTTCAGTTGCTGATAACTAGGGTAAGCAAAGGGTGCTGGGTCATTGTAATTGGCACCATGGGTCAAGTCCATGCGAATAGTCACCAAGTCTTGGCCTCGACCATGAACTACATCCACTGCCCGATAGGGTTGAATCAGATCCGGTCTTTTGACTGGTGCTACTTGTTTGGGTAATCTCATCAAACACTCCTTTTCTGGTCAGTAGTGATATAATACGAACATTATTGCTTAGGAAGCAAGTTCTTTTTTGTTTCCATTTGGTTTTTTTCCTAAGTTTATAAAAATCTAAAAGCTGAAAAACCCGTCTCTTTAGATCGGGGATAAAATCCCATAGCGGCTTGAAGCGCCGTGATCAAAATATCTTATAAAGTCCCGAAACTTTAGTCTAAGTGTTGTAGAATAAAATAGGAAGAAGTTGAGGTCAGAGACAAAACCTTAGAGCTAATTTGTAAAGTAAATATTAAGAAGCTTGAAAGCCTTGCTATGATTATCTTTTGGTTATTAAATAGTTCAATTGTTCTAGTTTAGCGCAAGCCTGATCCTACAAGGATTACAGCGAGTTTACAAATCAGCTACAATTGTGGGCTATGGCGATAAATCTCCCGTTAGTGTTGTGGGGCGTTTGGTAGTAATTGTTTGGATGTTTACTGGATTATTCGTGGTTGCCTACTTCACCGCAGCCATCACAGCTGATCGTCTTGAATCGAATATTTCTGATCTTATCGATCTATTCGGAAAACAGGTTGCTACTGTCGCAGACACGACCTCTGCCAGATATATGAATCAATAGCCAGTCAAGCTGATTGAATTTGAGCAGCTGGAAGATGCATACAAAGCTCTCAAAGCGGGGCAAGTGCAGGCTCTAGTTTATGATTCACCAACGTTACTTTACGAAACGTCACAAAACGGAGAATACCAGATTGTCGGTGAGTTGTTTGCTGAACAAGACTACGGCATAGTTTTGCCTCAAGGTAGCCATTATCGCGAGCCAATCAACCGAATTATTTTGCAATTACAGGAAGAGGGAGAACTGACCAACCTAGAGCAAAAGTGGTTTCCTTCTAACCAGTAAGATTAGGTATGCTTAATCACGTACAATAGGGTCGATTCCATGCATAGTAATTGGTAATTGGCCATTGGTAATTGGTAATTGGTAACGTGACACAAAAGATAGAGCTTCAAATTGAAACAATTGATCAAAAATCCCTGCACCTAAGGACAGTCAAGGCTTTGGGACGAGCACACGCAAACACTCTTGGTCATTTTCCTGAAGGAGCGTTTGATCAACACGCAGTCAATCGTCAAATACTGGTGGCGCTTACTCCTGAAAAAAAGTGTACCGGTTATTTGTTATACCGGAAGGTGCGTAGGCATAATATCATCGTTATTGTTCATCTATGCATCGAGCCATCATGGCGTGGTAAGGGGATTGCTAGAAAGCTGGTTAATTATCTAAGTCAGAACACTCAGGACTTTTACGGCATTAAACTCAAATGCCGTCGTGATTATGAATTACATAAAATGTGGTCTCACTTAGACTTTGTTCCTTTGGCTGAAAAACCCGGAAGGAGCAAGGATGGAAAACTACTTACCGTTTGGTGGCGCGATCACGACCATCCCACCCTATTTTCTACGGTTGCTACCCAAAAACTTGAGTCTAAATTATGTGCAGTCATTGATACCAGCGTGTTTTTTGACTTGCAAGGAGATGAAGCTAGGTCAAAGGCCGAATCCGACTCTCTACTAGCTGATTGGTTACAGCCTGACTTGGAGTTATGTATAACTAATGAAATATTTAAGGTTATCAATACTATTGATGATACTAAACAAAGGAATGCTAAACGCCAGTTAGCCGATACCTTTACTCAACTCCCTTACAATCAGAAAGACTTTCAAACAGCTTGTCGCGCTCTAACCAAGGTTTTGTTATCAACTCAGATAACTCTCAATAAATCTGAACTGCGTCAGTTAGCTATAGCCATAGCTTCAGATGCACCATTTTTTTTGACTCGTAATTCACAAATACTAGCGATCACAGATGCTATAAATGAGGAGTTGAACTTATCAATTCTTAGTCCTACTAGTTTAATTGTTAAGCTAGATTATCTTCACGAATATATTAACTATCAGCCTGTACGCTTAGCAGGTACAGGTATCACTAGACAAGTTGTTCAGAAATTAGATCAGGTAGCTTTCTTGAGTCAAAGGTTTTTGGTTAGTCCTAAGGGAGAAAAACTTAGTGATTTTCAAGGAAGGCTGGGCTATATTATTGCTAATCCCGATAAATTCAAGTGTTATATTATTCTCCAGTCAGAAAATAATCCCCTAGCTTTAATTGCGTATCATACCCAGAAAAAACATGAGTTAAACATTCCAATTTTTCGGGTTAGATCTGGTCCTCTTGAAGAAACCCTGGCGCGGCACTTAATTTTTTGGTTTATATCCCTGTCAGTACGTGAAAATCTGCCATTTACACGAATTACTGAACCTTATTTGGATCACACTATTCTTAGCGGTATTCAAGATGATGCATTTTTTAAAGTTAAGGATGGTTATTTAAATGCCAATCTTCCGGTTGCCATAACTGCGACAGAATTATCCGACTATCTAACTCATTTAGCTAATCGAAGTCAGGATTATAACTTTTGCCTAAAAATTGCTGATACCCTCAAAACTGATAAATTAACCACAGCGGTAAAAACAACGCTAGACGTTGAACGCATACTGTGGCCAGCAAAAATTGTTGATGCTGATCTTCCTACTATAATCATTCCTATTCAAGCAGAATGGGCAAAGGAATTATTCGATGAAGACTTAGCTAACCAGCTCCTATGGAGATCGGAAACTGATCTGGCGCTAAAACGTGAACTTGTTTATTATCGAAGCCATCGAAGTAATGGTGGCTTAAAACCAGGGGTTGTTGGTAGAATTCTTTGGTATGTAAGCTATAATAAAAAGTATTGCGGCACAGGAAAGGTAAGAGCGTGCTCTAGACTTGATGAAGTAGTCGTAAATAAACCTAAAAATCTCCATCAACAGTTTCGACGATTGGGTGTATATGAATTAGAAGATTTAATGAAGCTTACCAAAAATGATCCTAATAAAAATCTGATGGCACTTCGATTTAGTGATACTGAACTGTTTAAAAATCCTATAGATTTGGCGGAAATTAAAGAAATACTTGGTAAGCGTTTAACACTTCAATCACCGTTGCGGATTGATAAGGAACAATTTACAATGATATATAGAGAAGGCACCCAAAATTAATAAAAATTACTCGTGTTAACAATGCCCAATGTGTTGTTATTATCAATTCGTCCTAAATATGCTAATCAATTATTCAAGGGAACCAAAAAAATTGAACTTCGTCGGGTGCGTCCTCGATTAGTACCAGGGGATATTGTTGTGGTTTATGTCTCGGCTCCAGATAAGGTTTTATCGGGTTTTTTTGAAGTGGAAGACGTTATTCAAGACCGCCCGGATATCCTTTGGTATAAAGTAAAGGACAATGCTGGTATAGAAAAAAAAGATTTTAATGAGTATTATGAGGAAGCCGCCGTCGGTTATGGGATTTGCTTAAAACTCATAGAACATTTTGAGCCACCAGTAACCTTACAAGATTTGAGAGCAAAATGGGCTAACTTTAGACCTCCACAATCTTATCATTACTTGACGACTAGTCAATTTGAGTATCTTAAGTCTATTGTACAGAATAAAATGGAAATTATGTCATAGCCTTATATCAATTAGCTAAATATTTGCTAAGAAGGGATTTTGGAATGGGTCATGGAGAATCGATAATGGATAATAGCAAGCCAATAACCCACTAGTGAGAATCAATGACTAACTAACTAAAATTTTATAATGTCTCAAACATGTTCTAATAAAAAAAATTAGGTGGATAGTATGGTGGGGGATAAGAAAGCTGAATTGGTCAGTCTATTTCAGGAATTTATCAGTTCATATCCCTACACACCGGTTGGGTTAAGTCACATGGCAACCTACAAAGAGCAGCGTCGCCTTTGGTGTCGGAATTTTGAAGCTATCTCTGCCATAGTGGAGTCTGGAGAAGCTATAACAGAACCGATACTATTTCAGCTATTCCCTGATAGAGAATTGGCGATTACGTTGAATAGTCAATATGGTGAGGGTGATGGTTCATGGATACTAACTATTCCTAGAAAATATGATAATTATTTAGAATTACAATTGCCGTCAACACTGACATCCCAGCAGCAATGGATACAAAGGTTAGTAGAGCAGATTGGTTACGACATCCTTGAATTTGTTGGTCGCTGCACTAAGCCTCCTAATCAGTTATCAGCAGCTTGTGATCAGTTTTCTACAGGGGAATACTCTAAAGGTTTTCCGACGGAAATGCTGACGAATCTCCTCAATGGGCTGCAACCAGATAGGTTTCTGTTAATCAATGATAATTCTCGACAGGTTATCAATTATTTTGTTAATACATCCTACGGAAAGAGACTGACAGATTATTCAGCGGCTAATGCTACAGGATTTAAGCTTATTAAAGCATTAGATAACACTATGCATCAACCGGGTGTACCAGTACTGAGGGATAATGATTTATTCGATATGTTTTGCTACTGGTTAGTTGCGGTTAAAGGGTATAATTTTTCGGGGAAAGAGGAGGTTATCGAATTTACCTCTGATGCTTCAAGGATAGCGTTACCAGAGGAGTATACGGTAAGCCAATGTGCTAAAGATACTGGTTTTGATATAGCAGAGTTAGAGGGATGGATACGTGCTATTGAACGCAAAGGACAAGGAATTTTTTACGGCCCACCAGGTACAGGTAAAACCTATAGTGCTCAAAAAATTGCTAACCATTTAATCAGTGGAAGTGATGGATTCACGGAACTTGTCCAATTCCATCCTGCCTATTCCTATGAAGACTTTATTCAAGGTATTCGTCCACAAAGTCAAAATGGGGAATTGAGATATCCTTTAGTTCCAGGCAGATTTCTAGAATTCTGTAATAAAGCTGAGTCTCGGCAAGGAATTTGTGTTCTAATCATCGATGAAATTAATCGTGCTAACCTCGCTAGTGTGTTTGGAGAATTATTGTATCTACTAGAGTACCGGGATCAAAAAATTCCCTTAGCTGGCAGTAATCAACTATTCAGTATCCCGAAAAATGTTCGGATCATCGGTACTATGAACACAGCGGATCGTTCTATTGCTCTAGTTGATCAGGCATTTCGCCGTCGCTTCGCGTTTATTCGGCTCTATCCCAACTATGAAATCCTGAGACGATATCACCAAACAACGGATTTTCCAGTGAATGAATTGATTAAGATACTGGAACAAATAAATAATGCGATCGCAGATCCTAACTACTCCCTCGGAATCTCCTTCTTTCTACTAGAAACTATAGCTGAGGAAATTGAAGATATCTGGCAAAGGGAAATTGAGCCATATCTAGAAGAATACTTTTTCGATCAACGAGACAAACTAGACCAATTTCGCTGGGACACTATAAAATTAAGAATTAAAAATTAAGAATTAAAAATTAAAAATTAAAAATTAAAAATCTAGCGTTTCAAATACTTATGAAGTAAATTCAATGTTCTTACCCCTACTCCCTATTCCCTATTCCCTATTCCCTATTCCCTATTCCCTATTCCCTATTCCCTATTCCCTGTTCCCTGGGCGTAGCGCTATAACAAATGACTATAATCAAACTAACGGAGTATCAGCCAGATAAGATTCCACGCTACCAGATTTCAGAATCCGTAATCGATGAATTGCAGCAAAAATACAGCAATCAGGTAACAGTAAACCTTCAATACTCCAAAACCGGGGATTATTGGCAACTAACCTCTCAAGGATGGGTAGGTTATATTCCCCTAACCAATGAACTGAGCATCCAACTCCAGCCGAAAGTCCCCCTAAACAATCTTTTCGGAATGCTGGACTATGCTTATAACCTTAGAAGCTTTCACATTCTAGAAGGGTTGATTGATTGTCAATCTCTAGAAGAATTTTACGATTACCTGGTCAGTATCCTTATTAATGGCATACGCGATCGCATTCGCCAAGGACTCTACCGCACCTACATCCCTACAACTGGTCAACTAGCATACCTTCGGGGGCGTTTGGATGTACAGCAAACTATCCAGAAGCCATGGGATATCAAACTTAACTGCCATTACGACGAACATACTAGTGACATCGAAGATAATCAGATTATCGCCTGGACACTCCACTGTATCTCTCGCACGGGTTTATATAGCGCTAAGGTAAGTCCCATGTTGCGCCAAGCCTATCATGCCCTACAAAACCTTGTCACCCTACAACCTTATAGCGCTAGGGATTGTATCGGACGAAACTATAATCGGCTCAATCAGAATTACCAAAGGTTACATGTTCTTTGCCGCTTTTTTCTCGAACACAGCGGACCAAGTCATCAAACAGGTAGTCATACCATGTTGCCCTTTCTAGTTAACATGGCAAAACTCTATGAACGCTTTGTTGCTGAATGGCTAAAATCGCACTTACCTACTGGCTTTGGCATTAAGATACTCGAAAGAGTAGACATCGACAAGACATTATATTTTTACATTGATTTAGTACTTTACGAGGTGGCGACTGAGAAAACATACTGCATTCTCGATACTAAGTATAAAATCCCTATTAGTCCATCTCGTGATGACTTTAACCAAGTAGTAATCTATGCCATCACACAAGATTGCCAAGAGGCAGTTTTAGTATATCCAGCTCCTTTAACTCAACCCCTTGATGTTAAAATTCGTGATATTCGAGTCCGCAGCTTGACATTTTCTCTGGATGGGAATTTGGAAGAAGCTGGTGAATTATTTTTAAAGAAATTAACAGGATTTACTTAGAACTGGGAAGCACACCCTACAGGTAGAGTGAGTGACATACTCCTACACTGACCTTACAGGTTCAGTGTAGGCTTCTTACCAACACCAGCTATTGCTTCGGTTACAAGGCCTATGGCCACGCTACGCGAACGGTAATTAAACTAAGCCGTGGGGTCGCCCCCGCCGACTCGTCTCCAAAACCGGACGTGAAAGTTTCCCCTCATCCGGCTCCTCGCGACGGAATCTCTTGTCAGTGGTACCTCTACATTAGAATGGATTTT